>CAXTUV010000024.1:1098-14650 GCA_964247445.1 uncultured Acidobacteriaceae bacterium
GGTTTGAAGCCCCTGGATCTGGACCTGCTTTGCGGCCACTTGCGCGCGGAGGTTGGCCGCGGCTTCGATGGTGGACCGAGCTTGGCTGGTGAGCTCCACCAATCCATTCGCCTGCTGATATTTAAGCAGCGCTTCTTCTGAAGCGGCTAGATCGTTTTTCGCGGACAGCAGCTGCTGCTCAAAGAAGAGTCGGCGCTGGGCAGCCTCGGAGATGGCCAGGTGCTCGGACAGTTGTCGATATTGCTCCACATACCCATTCGCGATGGCGGCTGCGCGTTTCGGGTCCGGGTCTTCGTATGAGATATTGATGAGCCCGCTCTTCGGATCAGCCATGACTTTTGTGTGTTTTTCAAGTACGCCGCGCAAGGGTGAGAGGAGCTTCGTGTGGTATTGCTGGGCGAAATGGAACTCTTTCGCGACAGCGTTTTCCACGTTCTCACTCTTAAAGAGAGCTACATATAGGTCAGCCTGATTTTTGATTCCCAGGCTCCCGCCGGCCAAAGCACCCAGGGCTCCCAAACTGCCCAGCTCGGCACCGATGGCAGAGCCTCCGCTCTGCTGCGGAGGCAAAACCACCGCCTTCGCGGTGTAAAGAGGCGTGCGCAGGAGTGCAACGCACCAACCCGTCAACGCGCAAACAGCAGTAAACAGCAGGATGAATCGAATGCGTCGCGCCAGGACCAATAGGATGTCGAGGATTGAGACCTCGATCACTCCCGGCTCCCCCACGCTTGCGGGCGCGTACACGTCCGCGGAGGCCTGTCGACCTGCGATGATTCCGGGTTCTGCCGTAGCCGCCATTGCTTCCCTTACAGTACCGTTCCGAGTACGGCACCGCCAACTGCCAGCGATGAAAAAAGCTGGGTGAAGTTCAGCGCGTTTCGTAGCTTAGACGGGCCAAAGGTCTTTTCCGGAACCACAATCGTGTCGCCAGGCTGGATCACAACTTGCGCGTACTTTTTCTCACCCACCTGATCTCGGCTGATCACCGAACCGTCGGCACGGATCACGAAAGGGTGCATGCGGTCAGCATTGCGATTTGCGCCCCCGGCCAGCTTCACGTAGTCCAGCACGTGACCGCCTCTTACAAACAGAAATGAGTTCTGGTTGTAAACCGCGCCGATCACGCTCACGCTCGACGGCACAGACGGTACGTAGTAGCTGTCCCCATCTTCCAGGTCGAGCGGCGGCAGATTTTGCGGGGTTTGGTCAAAGGCGCGAAGGCTGAGCACGATCCGTCCGGTGGCCCGCACCTGCCGAAGTCGCGCCACCAACTCCCGCGCCTGGCTCGCGGCAATGTTGGCGCTGGCCAACTCGTTCGCCGACGATCCACCTTCTGAACAACTCTCAAAAACACCTCTAAAGATATAAAACTGAAGATCCTGGATATATTCGTCGAGCCGGTTCTGCTGCACGGCCCGCACTGAAACGCGGGTAAACTCAGACCCGAACAGGTACGCGCCCGGCGAAAATCCTCCCGCGCGCTCCACGAGCTGCTCCAGCGTTTCCCCGGGTTTCGCGCTGTAAATACCTGAGTGAACGAACTCTCCTTCCAGACGGATCAAGCGCGTCTGCTGGGCGACAGGAACGTGGATATCCGCTTGCGAGAAGACAGTGACCACATCGCTCGGCTGCAGTTCCAGGTCCTGCGAGGCGTCGTGATCCATTACGAGCTTGCCCAGGTCGAATGAAACCAGCGTGGTTTGCAAAGTGTCGGGGTTGAGACGTTCAATCACCGCATAGCGCCAGTCGATCTCGGGCGCGGCGAGGGTTACATCCGTGAAACCTTGCGCGTTGGCGGTGTTTTCGGTCACTGCGTCACGCTGGGCCGAAGCTGCCGTCCGGTCCGGCTGTCGACCGAAGGGCTGCAGCCTCGGCTCGCCATATTGATCCGTGGCGGTGGGATTATTGCCGTTCACACCGGGAGCCGTCGCGGAAGGGTCAAAGCTGCCGGCAGGAGCCTGGCCGTTTTGCGAAGCTTGCTGGACTTGCTGCTCAACCTGCTGCTGCGCCCGCTGCTGCTGGATGTATTGCTGCTGCTGCAAAACCTGTTGACGGTTTTGCCGCACCCTTTCAAGCTCTTCCGGCGTGATCGGGAGTGTTTGCGGATCGCTCGGCTGACGGTACTGGGTCAAGCTGGGCTCGCGCTCAAATTCGGGTGCGGGCAGCCCAGCCCGCGTCCGCTGCCACCAGTAATTGCGGGTAAGCAGCGCGGCGCGGTCCGGAAACAGCTCGCTCAAGCGCATGCCCGGGTGAAAGCCATAGCGGCCCGGGTTGGCCGTATTGCCGCGCAAGGTGACGGTTCTCGCGTAAAGCGGAACCGCGGGCCGAACCTGGAGAATGTCGCCGTCGTGCAGCACGGTTTGGAGGCCCTGCGGCGTAAAGCCGATCTCGCGCGCAACCCGGCCTTCCCTGTCTTCCAGCCGCTCGAGCGAGAGCTTGCCGCCCCCGGCGACGTTGGTCGCGCCGGCCGCCTGTTCCAGCACGTCCTTCACGGTTTCCGGCGGCCTCAGCTCGTAGATCGCCGGAGTTTTCACACTGCCCAGCATGGCAATCTGCGGACCGGAAGCTGGAATATAGATCACATCGCCCGGCTCGAGCACCACGTCCTTGGACTTATCCCCGTTCACCAGCAGGTCGTACAGGTCGAAATCGGTGACGACCCGCCCGCTGCGCTTGAGCTGGATATGCCGGAGCGAACCGTCCAGCGCCGGGCCGCCGCTCGCGAACAGCGCGTCGACCAGCGTGCTCAGCGAGGAAACGGTGTAGGTGCCCGGCCGCCTCGCCCGACCGACGACGTAGATCTGAATAGACCGAATCTGGCCAAGCTGCGCAGACACGTTGAAATTGCGGTACACCCGCGAAATAGCCGCGCGCAGCGTGGTGTCGAGATTCGCGTAGGGGACGCCCGCGACATGCACTGGACCCACTTGCGGCAGGTATACCTCGCCCGAGCGGTCCACCCGCAGATCGGCTGAGAAGTTCACCTGGCCCCAGATCCGGATGCGGAGCAGGTCGCCTGGGCCTGCGGCTGCGTCCGCCGGAACAGGAATCTGATCCACGGGCGAAAAGGTGGTCGGTACCTGGCGAAACAGCCCCGCGCCGAAGATGGGCAAAACCTGCCCTGTTGTTTCCGCGACAAACTTCTGGTACTCAGTCAGCGGCTCGGGCGGTACGGCCCGGAAGCCGGTTTGCGCGCGGCGTCCCTGGTTCGGCAGCGCATTTTCATCGCGAAAGGTTTGCTCGTTAAGCGGTTGATTTCCGAAGTTGCCGGAGCCGCCGCCCGGCTGCGCTTGTCCGCCGAGAGCGCCGGACAGGATTCCTGCTTGCGGGATGGAGCCGCTCTGCGGCAAGGTCGACGGCGAAGAAGGATCGGGAGAGATTGGGTCCGCTATTTGCGTCCCTACCGCGGACGGGTCTGCTTCTGCTTGGGCGTTTGCCCGCGCTGTTGTGAAAAGCATCGGAAGGCAAACGAGCAAAACCACGAACCGCGCACCGGAATGAAAAATCCGGCTCAACTGCCTTTGCAAAGAAACCTCACCTGCCGCTGAAAACTCAAGTGCTCGGGGCATGAAAGGTTGCCTCAGCCTCGGACAGTAGTAACGGTAGCACAGCGCTGAACCTGCTCCACGGGTGACGTGCTTTCGCCGTTACTGCCTTGCTGACCCTGTTCCAAAATGGAGCGTATTGCCCAAAACGACACAAGCGCGCATCCAAGTTCAGAAAAGAAGCGGATGGCAGCGGTCACTTGCCTGATGCTGGAAAGGTTGACCGATAGCGGGCCTGCCCGTATCGTGGCTTACAGGAAAGTCACCGGCACGAGGCCTTCCGTCGCGTCTTGAGCGCGCACACAGACCTTTACAACGAACCCGGAAATGCAGACTCCAGCGCCCAACCCCAGACAGGCCGAAGTGCAAAACGGGACCACCCCTCGTCCAGACCAGATGGCCAAGCATGCTCCATCGGAGCGGCGAAAACGTGCCGTACGCTCTTTTCCCACCTACCGCGTTGAAAAAGCGATGGAAGCGAGCCCATGGAGCAAATCCGTGCGCAAGCGAGTCTTTGACACGTGCGCGTCCGCGGCTACGCTCCTGTTTGCCTCGCCGGTGCTTCTCCTGATCGCGCTTGTAGTGCGCCTCACCTCACCCGGGCCCGCCATTTTCCGGCAAACCAGAATCGGGCGGCACGGGGAGGAGTTCACCATTCTGAAGTTCAGAACCATGTATTGCGCCCTGGACCGGCATGGAGAACCGGCATCGGCCCATCTGCGCTCCGCGCACAAGGACCACCGCCTCACGCCCCCCGGCCGTTGGCTGCGCAAGTACAAGCTTGATGAGCTTCCGCAGCTCATCAACGTGGTGCTCGGCGACATGAGCTTGGTAGGTCCACGGCCCAAGCTCCATGCCCACCATACGGTGAACACCCCCTTCCGTCCGGGCATCACGGGAGCCGCGACCCTGGCCTTCGCCGCGGAAGAGCTGCTGCTGCGCCATGTGCACCATGATGACCTCGAAAGCACGCACGCGCGGCTGATCAGCCCACGTAAAATTCAGCTGGACCGCACGTACATGGCGCGCGCCACCTTTCGATCCGACCTCGGGCTGATTGCCCGGACGCTGCTCCGCTCCGGACGCTACACCGACCTGGCGGAGCTGAACGGGGAGGCCCCTCACCGGCAGGCTCCTGTGCCGGTATCTCAGGAGGCGGGGCGTATCTACCCTGAACTGCTCCAGCCGACTCAACCGGCCCGCGGCTTCGAGTCCATCTCGTTGTAAACCGGTGGTACTCTCCTCGTAACCCTTTAAGAGGAGTCATGATTGCGCGTTCCGCTCGCCTTCCTCGCAGCTCTTTTCGCAGCCGCTGCGCCGGCACAGATGCCTGCGCCTCCGCAGGTTCCCGGTGTTTCTGCGTCCGCCGCCGAGGCAGCCGCCGGGATCGATCCCGAACACATTCGGGCGCACGTCCGGTTTCTCGCGAGCGATCTGCTTGAAGGGCGCGGCCCGGGGAAGCGTGGCGCGGAGCTCGCCGCTGAGTACATCTCGACCGAGTTCGCGCTGAACGGGCTCCAACCGGCCGGCGAGAACGGGACCTTCTTCCAAAAAGTTGATTTGTACGCCGTCCACACCGACGAGGCCGCGACCCGCTTCTCATTCGCACCCAAGAGCGGCTCGCCCCTGCCGCTCGCCTACAACACCGATTTCGTTGTCAAAGACGAGCGGGGTGAGGCTTCGGCCGATATCGACGCGCCCATCGTTTTTGTCGGCTACGGCATCGACGCGCCGGAATACGGCTGGAACGACTACAAGGGTGTGGATGTCAAGGGTAAGGTTCTGCTCGTCATCGTCAACGAGCCGCCCTCGACCGACCCGAACTTCTTTAAGGGCCCGGCGCTGACCTACTACGGCCGCTGGACGTACAAGTACGAGCAGGCGGCCCGCCTAGGGGCGGTGGGCGTGCTGATTATTCACCGGACCGACCTCGCGAGCTATCCCTGGGCGGTCGTCCAGAACTCGCAGGCGATTGAGAAGAGCTACCTGAAAGGCGACCCTCTGGCCACGCTCAAAGCCGCAAGCTGGATTCAGCTGGAAACCGCCCGCAAACTCATGAGCGCCGCCGGATTGAACCTCGACGAACAGATTGCCGCCGCGGGCAAGCCCGAATTTAAGCCCGTCGAGCTGCCGGTCCGGCTACAGGCACATGTCGCGAGCACGGTTCGACCCTACAGCTCGGCCAATGTGATCGCGAAGGTGCCGGGGGCGGATGCGTCCGAGAAGAACGCAGTTCTTTACACCGCGCACTACGACCATCTCGGCATCGACCCGAACGCCAAGGGCGACGGCATCTACAACGGTGCCGCCGATAATGCCACCGGCTGCGGCATCATCCTGGAGATGGGTCGCGCGCTCGCTGCCTCCAAGACACCGCCGCCGCATACGGTCTATTTCGCAGCCGTGACCGCGGAGGAGCAGGGGCTGCTCGGTTCGGCGTACCTCGGCATGCATCCGCCCATCCCGGCACGAGCCATCGCGCTCGATTTGAACTACGACGACCTCGACCCGATCGGCATCCCGATGTCGACCGAAGTCAGCGGGGCGGACCGCACCGGCTTTTATCCATCTGTCGAGAAAACAGCCGAGGCGTTCCACCTCACCATCCAGCCAGATCAGTTTCCGCTCGCGGGTTCCTACTACCGGTCCGACCACTTTTCCTTGGCCCGGGTCGGCGTTCCCGCATTCTCCATCGGCGAGGGCACCTTGTTTGAGGGCCACGACGCCGCCTGGGGCAAGCAGCAGCAAGAAGATTACACCGCTCACCGATACCATCAGCCTTCGGACGAGTACCGCCCGGAGATGGATTTCCGCGGCGACGCCCGGATGGCGCAGTTCGGCCTGCTGCTGGGTTGGCAGGCGAGCGCCGGCGCGCCTACGGCCTGGAAGCCGGGCGATGAATTCGAAACAGCGCGAAAAAAGAGCGAAGGGCAATGATCGCGCTTTTCCTCGCGTGCGCGCTGGCCGCGCAGGACACGCCGACTCTGCATCAGCGCGCGAACGCTCCGCCTGAGCTCGGCCTGGAGGCAGTGGAGGCGACGGGCCATACCGACCTGCCGCCCGAAGCGGAAGGTGTTTACCCATGGAACGGACACGGCGGCCGCATCACGTTGTTCTTTGAGCAAAACACGCTGCGGGGGTACATATCGGAGGTTGAGGACGGCGCGGCCATTACGCTCCCTTTCGCGACGACCCATGCCGACGGCGCGAACCTTTCCTGGACCACACGGGCGGTGCATGGGCGGGTGTACAGCTTTGACGGCAAGCTGGTTCGCGGGGCAACTGCGGCTCCGTCGCTGCCCGGCTACTACCTGCTGATGGGCACCTTAACGCGTACTCCCGGCAAACCCATGCCGCTGCATGCCGAGCGCCAGCCGGGAGTCTTGTAACCCGCATCCATCTTTCCGAAAGGAGTTACTGTATGGATCGGAAAGCATCGGCGGAGTGGCAGGGCGGCCTCAAGGACGGCAAGGGCACCATGACCACGGGCAGCGGCATTCTCGCCAACACCCAGTACGGCTTTCAAAGCCGCTTCGAGTCCGGCCCGGGCACCAATCCGGAGGAGCTGATCGCCGCCGCGCACGCAGGCTGCTTCACCATGGCCCTGAGCGCGCAGTTGGGCGAAGCGGGAATCACGCCGGAGTCGCTGAAGACCGAGGCTGTGGTGACCCTCAGCAAGGTCGAGGGTGGATTTGGGATTACCGCCATCCATCTTCAAACCGAAGCGCGGCTGCCGAATGGTGCCGGAGAAGCGGCTTTTGAAAAAGCGGTAGAGGCGGCGAAAAAGGGTTGTCCAATCTCGAAGCTCTTTGCAGGAAATACCGAAGTCACCGTGGACGCTAAATTGGTCGGCTGAGGCTGTGATCTCTCCGGAACGGCTCCTCGGAAGGAAGCCGTTCCTGAGAATTTGGGATGGCTTTACCGCCCAGCCGCATGCTCCACCACATACTTCCGAAGGCCGCCGCTGATCTCGGTAGCCTGCTTGACGCCGGTATCCATCATAGTGAGCCATTGCAGGGTTTGGTCGTCGAGCTTGCCGAGCTTGAGCAGGTAGTGGGTTTGCACGATGATTTCCAAGGCATTGCTTAAGTCATGCACCATGCGGCGAATTTCCGCGGCATGATTGCCGGGAATGCTTCCATTGATCTTGCCTTCCGCTTCCATCCGCGCCTCCGCGAGGTCTTCTCCGCTTTACGATGCCGTGAGCCGCGTATTTGACAGTGTTGTCCCGCTTCGGGATACTTAGCCTTGCGCTCGGATGCGGGCGCGGATGTGCCGAAGTGGCGGAATTGGCAGACGCGCATGGTTCAGGTCCATGTACTCGCAAGGGTGTGGAGGTTCAAGTCCTCTCTTCGGCACCAAAGGTTTTTAAAAGCGACCCTGTTTCCGGGTCGCTTTTTCAGCTTCGCAGTGTAAGGTAGGCCAACTCCATTCGGGTAAAGGCGGCATCCCAGCTGTGCGCTTTTCCGTGCGCCCGGGCGGTGAGCGCCATGGCGCGCCGCCGCTCCGTGTCAGGCAGCAGTTCGGCCAGCGCGCTGCTGAACTCGTCGACCTCGGCGATTACGCCTCCACCCCTGGAAGCACGGACGATGTGCGCCGGGCCGCCGTGCGGGGTGACCAGCGCAGGAACGCCCGAACACAATGCTTCGAGCACCACCATGCCGAAAGTGTCTGTGCGCGAAGGGAAGACGAAGCAGTCCATGTTGGCGAAAGCCTCGGCGAGCGCGGGCCCGCGCAGCACACCCGCGAAGTCGCCATTCGCGAGCGCGAGCCGGAGCGCGGCTTCTTCGCCGCCGTGCCCTACAATGAGGAAGCGTACGTTGCCGAAGCCGCGCCGCCGGAGCTCGCGCGCGATGTGCGGCAGGGCGGCCACGTTCTTTTCCACCAACAGCCGGCCTACGAAGCCGAGCGTGTATGTCCGGCTCGCCTCCGGCGCGGGTGCGGTGCGGCGGGCGGGGTGGAACAGCGCCGCAGCGACCCCGGGCGGGGCCAGGAGGCAAGGCTTGCCGGTGCGCTGTTCGAGCATGGCGCGCAGGGGCTCGTTCGGCGCGAAGCACAGTTGCGCGGCCCGGTACAGCTTCAGCGCCGCGGCCAGCGCCGTACTCTCAATACGCTCGGCGGCGGCGCGGCGAGCGGCTTCAGGCAGATGCCGCAGCAGCCATCCGGCGCGGTCGACCGCATACTCGTGCAGGTTGGTGTGCCAGGAGGCGACCAGGGGAACGCGCAGCTTGCGGGCGAGCAGCGCGCCCAGAAGGCCGACCTCGCTCGGGCCCGTGACGTGGACCACATCGGGCCGGAAGCGCCGGAGAGCCTGCTCCGCCGCGGCCCAGTGCCGGAGCCAGAGCGGGTCGTAGCGCAGGTCCTTCTCGATGGGAAACGACAAGGGCCCGCGCGGCAGCTCCAGCCGCTCGACCGTATCGCGCCCGCTCAGGCTCCGGTGCGGCCCGGCGTGCACGCACAGCATAGGCCGGCCCGCGCGCGCGGCCCACGCCGTATACTGCCGCGCGACCGCGGCCACACCGTTCACCTCGGCGAAGGAGTCGGGGAAAAAGGCGACCCGCGGCGGGGAGTCCATGGTTCCAGGGTAGACGGGCGGGATTGCGGCCCTAGTCGCCGAGGGCATGGCGGAGCTCCCGCGCATCGGCCCAGGCGCGCCGCAGGCCGCCGGAGACCGGCCGCGTCCCGAGCGCCCGGACAGCCGCCAAGAAAGCGCGGATATACAGCGGTGCCGCATCACGCGGCCACAACTCAGCCGCAGAAACCATGATCCCATCCGGGTCCGGGTGCCAGACGCGCTCGTCCCAGCGCCGGGAGCCGGGCGGAAACTCCGGGTAGTCGCGAAGGACGTCGAGGGTCGAGCGCAGCACCCGGTGCTTGAACGGCTCGGCATACTGCGGCAGAAACAGCACATGGCTGCGGCCTTCTTCGCGGACCTCGTGCACAAACTCCGTGAACGTCGTGGCGTCCGTGAGATTGATGTTCGCGCTCGGCTCCATGCCGTGCCGGTCGCCGCCGGAGATCAGCAGACCCCCGGTTTCGGCGGCGAGCCTGCGCACCGCGCGGTTCTCTTCCCATCCGCGCAAACCGTTCAGCTCAAGCGCGTGCAGGTAACGGCCGTTCTGCTCAAGAAAGCGTCGCACGAGCGCCCGGAAGCGCGCCTGCCCGACCAGGTACATATCCCACATCGGGTGATTGAACACGAGTAGCACATGGGGCAGCGCATCGAGCTCGGCGAGCATGCCCGTGAGTTCAAGCTCGGAACCGGTGCCGGCGGTGAACGCGGCAAAACGATCCATCCACACCCGCCCGCTTTCGCTCGGCAGGTTATGGACGCCGAGATGAAACGACTGCGGGCCGAACGGAACGCTCCACTCCACCGATACGGGTATATGCCGGGCGGAAGCGACGGTGCGCAGAAGCATGGGCGCCTCGATCGTGTCGTGGTCGGTGAGGGAAACCAGCGGCCGCAGCCCAAGCTTCGCGATCTGCCCGCTTTCAAGCTCCCAGGCCAGCTTGGGCGTGAGCGGCGGGGTCCACCAGCTGCGGGCATAGTCGACCCGAACCTGGTGGTTGCGCTGCGCGCGCCGCTCCACGCGCTTCACGACCGGGTCGAGCCAGCGGATGCGCTCGCCGAGCAGGGCGAGGAAGTCCAGAGTCTCCTTGGACTGGTTGGTGTGGCTGTGCAGCGAAACTCCGGTCAGCGCATCTTCGGCCACCGCCTCATCCCGCCATAAGTATGAGATCCGACCCCGCTCCGCCATCGGCATCGCCTCCGCCTGGCTTCATGCTTTGCTTGCACTATGAAAGGTGCATGACAGGGAGAAGAAAATACGACGGCTTTCGGTACCTTGGTACCGCAACGTGTACGGCGAGTTCCCGCCGAGCGGCCTGCCGGTGGTCAACACGGCAGGCATCGCCGCGCCGCAGCCGCTCGGCGTTGTCCAAAACGCGCCGTTTCTGGGCTCGGGCCTGATCATCAGCGCGCCCTTGTGGCACGACTGGGCCAAGCCGATCGGCTTTCAGTAGAACGCGAACGGGACGATATTTCCCGAACTTTCCATCGGCGGGTCGGGAAGCGGATTGGACAACAACGGGCAGGCGGGCGACGCGCGCACCGGCGGGCACCACATTTTCTCCCTCGCCGAAAGCATGAAGCGCGGCTTTTCGCCCGCGTTTCTCATCACGCAGGCCTCGGCCACTCCGCGCCCACGCTCGGCAACGCGTACAAGGTGGTGAACTGGCTGCGCGCCGCCGCGATCATCGCCGGGCAGGACCCGGTCGCGCAAGGTTACCTGGTGCGCGACGCCAAGGGCAACCTGCGGCTACCCGCCCTGCGCGAAACCGGCCAGGTCGACCTGGTTGCCGCCGGGCAAACCAACATCCTGATCGAGTACCGGCCGCATAACCTGTCGGACGCGGACTTCACCCAATCCATCCCGGCCGTCACCTCATTGCAGGCCATCCTGGCCCAGGTCGCGCCCTCGTTCGGCTACAACCCGGCGAATGCCGCTTACACCAACGGGTTCCGGAACGTGGTGCCGGCCAACTTAAGCGCGGAGCATCTGTAAGGAATTTACATCGCGGCAGGGCTGGATGGAGTGCGGGCCGAGATACAGCTTCTGCGCCGGCGCGCTGTGAGCTCGAAAAGGGGCAGGGTTGCCGCCTGCCCCTTTCCGCATGTAAGTCGCTAGCCATGCAGCTTCGCCTGCCCGGCGGGCACCGTAAAGGTCTTGAGCGCGACCAGCTCCGCCGTGGGTTCACGAATGGTGGTGACCGCCTTGAACTCGCAGGTGAGCTGCGCCGGGGTGAGGGTCAGCACCGCATAGCCGTGCGTGGACGAATCCCAGAACTGGATATGGGGATTGAGGCTGCGGATGAGTGGGTTGAGTGCGTTCGACGGTACCCTAAAGCTTTTCGCCGGCACCGCCGCGCTCGGCAGGTGCACGGCCGACTTGATGTCCTCCGCGAAGTTGGCGGAGGTGAGCGAGCCGACCATCAGCTCGACCCCGACCGGCGCTGAGAAGATGTTGTCGAAATCGGGCCGGAGATAGCCCGCAGTGAAAGTATGGAGGTCCCCCGTCAGCGCGACCAGATTCGTCACCTTTGCCTGCTTGAACGCGTTGAGCAGCGCCTTACGCTCCTCGCCGTAGCCGTCCCATTGGTCCAGGTCCACGTACACTGCAGTCGCTTTGAGCTGCATAAGCATGACCTCGTTCGCCCACAGCTTCCAGGTCGCTTGCGAGCCGACGATCTGCTGCTCGAACCACTGCTTCTGCGCCGCCCCCAGCATGGTGCGGTTCGGATCGAGGATGGCCGGGCAGCCGACCGAAAAGTAGCGCTCCCCGGCTTGCCCGGAGCCGCACGGCGGGCCGTCGCGGTACAAGCGCTCGTCCGTGATCACCAGGTCGGCCAGCTTGCCCAGCGCGAGCTTGCGGTAGACCTGGATGGATTGGTCCCACGGCTTGGACGGGTCGAAGGCGACGTCGGCCAGGCCGTACTCGCTCCAAGCCTGGTTGGCGGCTTGGCGCAGCGCCGGCTGCGGCGTCGCGGCCGTGTTCGGGGCGGTGTCGTCGTCCGGGTGAAAGTCTCCGTGGCAGTCATTCGCAAACTCGTGGTCGTCCCACAGCTGGATGTAGGCGAACCGCTCGTGCACGGCCTGCTGGTTCGCGTCGGACTTATAGACCTTGTACAAGTGCCGGTAATCGTCGATGCCTGCCGGTATGGTGGTGCTGCCGCTTGGAAATGGCGGGACCGTGCGCGCCGGGTTCGATTGAAAGCTGGTCGCGGTGATGGTCTCGTAGATGTAGTCGCCCAGGTGCAGCACCCAGTCCGCGTCCTCGTTCGCCAGGTGCGCGAGCGCGGTGTAGAAGCCGTTGCCGTAGTCCTGGCAGACTGCATAGGCGAGCTTGAGTTGCGCGAGCGAGTCGCCCGGCCCGGGAAGGGTCTTGAACTGCCCCGTCCGGCTCGCGACGCCGTTGTAGAGGAAGCGGTAAAAGTAGCCGGTGTAGGGCAGGAGCGAGCACACGCTCACCGGCAGCTTGACCGTGTTGTCCTTGCTCGGGGCAAGCGTTGCCACCCCGTTCGCCAGGATGGAAGCACCGGTAAAGCTCGCATCGCGCGCGATCTGCCAGGCGACCATCTCCGGGTACGCGCCGCCCTGCTGCGCCGGATCTACGCGCGTCCACAGCACCGCGCCGTCGGGCCTGGGGTCGCCGGAAGCAACGCTCTGTGGAAACACCGCGGCCTGCGAAGCCGCGGTTGCGGCGGCATCGACCGTGAACAGCGCGGCTACATCGGCCTGGGTAAGCCCGGCGTCCTCGGCGGTTTGGAGGAACGGCACGGGGTTGGCGTAGCTGCCGGCCTGCGCAAGCACACGCTGAGGGCCGGTGGCCCAGGCGAAGGAGCCTGTAGCGGCAAGGGTCTTCATAAAGCTGCGTCGGTTGAGAAGGTTCATGGGGGAGGGCTCTCCTGTTACCTCGGCGCGCTGGCTGCGGGCCGCACTTATCTGAAAACGGATGCGTGAAAAGAAGATGAACCTGCTCAAAACCTAAAAAATCTTGAGAGCCGGGCCATGCAGCCCAATTTGAAGGAGCAGGCAAGCTATCGCGGCTTGCTCCAACAAAAGCGGTAGATTTCACATTCTATTCACACACTTACACACGAACGTTGAAGGTACTCCTGCGATAACGAGATGGTCGTGTCGCCGCGAAGGTGTTGAGGGTGCTCGGTTCAGCCTCTTGACATACTGTTCAGCGCCTTCCCCTGGGTCCACGACCAGGAGCAGCTCCATGCATCGCATAACCCCAGCACTCTGCATAAGCGCCCTCAGCACCGTCGCCCTCACCGCGCTTCCATCCGGCGCGCAACAAGGCAACTCGGGCCAGCCTACAATCCTGAGCACGGGGCAGCGCATCACCCCGCTCGCGCCCACCGGGGCCCGCTTTGAGCCGCTCAACCCGAACCTCGCCGATCATCCCACCTACACAGTGGGCCAAGCAGTATCG
>CAXTUV010000024.1:14660-14877 GCA_964247445.1 uncultured Acidobacteriaceae bacterium
ACTTGGGCAACTACTCTTCCGGCGCAAACATCGGCAAGCAGAACAACGCCGACTCGACCGAGTGGGTCTTTGTCTTCGACGTAACAGGCGCGGCACCGGCGCAGAAGCAGGCTATCCCGGTCACGAATACTTACAACGGCATCGTGTGGAGTCCGGACGGCTCGACTTTTTTCGTGCCGGGCGGGAACGCGGACAACGTCCACATCTACACGCAGAA
>CAXTUV010000025.1:0-14696 GCA_964247445.1 uncultured Acidobacteriaceae bacterium
GGCGAGCGGTTCGCGACAGCGGCCGAAGGTGCGGGCCCGCGCCTGGTGACGCTCGACCATGTGGCGCGCCGGGCGGAAAAATCCGG
Organism: uncultured Acidobacteriaceae bacterium; assembly: GCA_964247445.1. GTDB lineage: Bacteria > Acidobacteriota > Terriglobia > Terriglobales > Acidobacteriaceae > EB88. The sequence continues at coordinate 87 of CAXTUV010000025.1, forward strand.
CCTCGCCGAGCGGTACGGGGCCACGCTGGTCGATATGGAAGCGGCCACCGTGGGCCGCCTGGCGCGCGCGCACGGCCTGGGGTTCCTGTGCGTGCGAGGCGTTTCGGACGGCGCGGACACCGACCTGCCGGACTTCAATCGCTTCCTGGGTCGGGACGGGCAGCTCCGCATGGGGCGCTTCGTCTTGCATGCGCTTGGCCGCCCGGGTTCGTGGGGAGCGCTGGTGGAGATGGGACGCAACAGCCGGGCCGCCGCCGAAGCGCTGGCTGAGGCGCTGCCGCGCGAGCTCGCCTGGGCACGCTTGGTACTCTAAAGCGATGGCGGCAGCAGTCGAGATCGCGCCCCCAACGGCGCTCACCCTCCCCAAAACCATGCAGGCAGTCGTGTATCGCGGCGTCCGCGATATGCGGGTGGAAGAGCTCGCGGTGCCCGCGATCGGCCCCGGCGAGGTGCTGCTGCGCGTGGCCGCCTGCGGCATCTGCGGGACGGACCTTAAAAAGATTCACACCGGCTCGCACTCTGCCCCGCGCGTCTTCGGGCATGAAACAGCGGGCACGGTGGCCGCTGTCGGTGAGGGCGTGACGGGATGGCAGCCGGGCGACCGCGCGATGGTGTTTCACCACATCCCGTGCGGGCACTGCTACTACTGCCGCAAGAAGACCTTCGCGCAGTGCCCTGTGTACAAGCGCGTGGGCGTCACCGCGGGGTTTGAGCCGGCGGGCGGCGGCTTCGCCGAGTACGTCCGGGTCATGGATTGGATTGTCGCGCGCGGCTTGGTGCGCATCCCGGACGGTATTCCTTTTGAGCAGGCGGCTTTCGTGGAGCCCGTGAACACCTGTCTCAAGGCGGTGCAAACGCTTGCGCTTGCGCCGGATGAAACCGTGCTGGTGATCGGCCAAGGCCCCATCGGGATCATTCTGGCCGCGCTGGCCGCGCGCACGGGGGCAACCGTTCTTACCTCAGACCTGTTTCCCGAGCGCCACGCCGTCGCCGCCCGCTACGGCCTGCGCGCGTCAATTCATGCGCGGAGCGAGGACGTGGTCGCTCGGGTGAAAGCCGCGAGCGAAGGGCGCGGGGCCGACGCGGTGCTGCTTGCCGTCGCGGGCGACCCGTTGATCCGCACCGCGATGGACGCGGCGCGGCCGGGCGGGCGCGTCATGCTGTTCGCGCAAACCCAGCATGGCGACGCGCCGATCGACCCGGCGGCGGTGTGCATGGATGAGAAAGCGCTGCTCGGGTCCTACTCGGCTTCAGTCGACATTCAGGACGAGGGAGCGCGGCTGGTTTTCGACGGCTACCGGAACGGCTTCGACCTCACCCCGCTGGTGTCGCACCGGTTCGCGCTCGCGGACGCGCGGGAAGCAATCGAGCTCGCGTCGCATCCGACAGCCGGCTCCATGAAGATCATGTTCACGCCGGGACAGGCTTGAAAGCCGCGGTCCTGTACGGCCGGGAAGACCTCCGGCTTGAGTCGCTGCCCACGCCCGAGCCCGGTCCGGGCGAGCTCCTGTTGCGCGTCGGCGCGGCGCTGACTTGCGGGACGGACCTGAAAGTGTATCGGCGCGGCTATCATGCGCGCATGCTCCAACTGCCCGCGCCGTTCGGGCACGAGGTCGCGGGTGTGGTGGAGCGCGCAGGCGAAGGCGCGCCGTTCGCACCGGGGGACCGCGTGGTCGCGCTCAACTCCGCCCCGTGCGGGCAGTGCTTTTTCTGCCGCGGAGCCCAAGAGAACCTCTGCGACGACCTCCTGTTCAATAACGGTGCGTATGCTGAGTTCCTCCATGTCCCCGCGCGCATCGCGGCCAAGAATACCTTGCGCGTCCCGGACGCGATGCCGCTGGAGCAGGCCGCGCTGGCCGAGCCGCTGGCGTGCGTGCTGCTGGGGCTGGAGGAAGCGAATGCACGCGCCGGCGACACCCTGGCCGTCATCGGCGCGGGGCCCATCGGGCTTCTGTTCATCCACGCGGCGGCGCTTGCCGGCGTGCGCGTGATGGCGGTCGTCAAGCACCCTGACCAGGCAGACACCGCACGAGCCCTGGGCGCGGAGGAAACAGTCGTTCTCGGGACGGAATCCCCGGTCGACGCGGTCCGCGCGCTCACGGATGAGGGCCGCGGCGTGGACATCGCCGTTGAAGCCGTCGCGACCCCGCAGACTTGGGGCTGGGCGGTTGAAATGGCGCGCAAGGGCGGCGTCGTCAACTTCTTCGGCGGGCCGCCGGCGGGCACTCGCCTTGAGCTCGACACCAACCTGCTCCATTACGCGAGCCTCACACTGCGGGCATCATTCCACCACACCCCGCGCCACACGCACCGGGCTTTGGCGCTGCTTGCGGGCGGGCGTTTCCGCGCCGAGCGCTTCCTTACCGGGCGCTCGGCGCTCGCTGACACACCCGCGCTCTACCGCGCCATGGCGCACGATGAAAACAGGACCGGACCGCGCGCGGTCAAGACGGTTATCCTTCCTTAAGTGGCCCTCTCTTCGGCAGATCGAGACACGTTGTTGGAGGGAGGCTGGGCCGCGCTGCCGGCCGCGTACCGCCCGCCCGCGCAAGCGCCCACGCCGGCTGAAGCGCAGGCCTGGTGCCGCCGGCTGACCGAGACCCACTACGAGAACTTCCACGTCGCGTCGTGGTTCCTGCCGGAGCGGTTACGCGAGCACTTCTACCCTGTATATGCGTTCTGCCGCGTATCCGACGACCTGGGCGATGAGGTCGGCGATCCCGCGCAGTCGCTCGCGCTTCTCGACTGGTGGGGCGGGCAGCTTTCGCTTTGTTTCCAAGGGCAAGCGACGCACCCCGTATTCGTCGCCCTCCGCCGCACCGTGGCCGCTTGCGAGCTGCCGATCGAGCCTTTTGCCGACCTGCTCACCGCTTTCCGGCGCGACCAAACCGTCACACGCTACGGGACGATCGACGACCTGCTCGACTACTGCCGGTACTCGGCGAACCCTGTGGGTCGCATCGTGCTGATGTTGGCAGGTTATCGCGACGAAGAGCGGTTCCGCTTGTCGGATCACACCTGCACCGCGCTCCAACTCGCGAACTTTTGGCAGGATGTTGCGGTGGATCTCAAGAAAGACCGCATCTATCTGCCGCAAGCCGACATGGCGCGCTTCAAAGTGGCGGAACCGATGCTCCGCGAGCCGCGCGCGAACAAAGCAGTCAAGGACCTGATCCGCTATGAGGTGGGCTATGCGCGGGTGATGTTCAAGAGCGGCCTTCCACTGGTGCGCACGGTGGACCGGGAGCTTGCCGTCGACCTCGACCTATTTTCGCGCGGAGGGCTCGCGATCCTGGACGCGATTGCACGTCAGGACTGGGATGTGCTCGCCGCGCGTCCCAGCCTGGGTAAAGCGCGCAAAGCCGGGCTCCTGCTGCGCGCTCTCACGCGCAAGTACACCGGCTTGGGGCGCGCATGACCGTCGCCACGGCTTACCGTGTCTGCCGGAGTATCGCGCGGCGCGAGGCCAAGAACTTCTATTACGCCTTTCTGGCGCTGCCCCGCGCTAAGCGCGACGCCATCTGCGCCGTATACGCGTTCATGCGGCAGGCCGACGACATCGCGGACGACGAGTCACAGCCGGTCGAGGTCCGACGCGCGCGCATGGCCGCTTGGCTTGCCGGCTGGCACGAGGCGGCGGAGCAGGGAAGCATCGATCCGGTATTCCTCGCGTTGAACGACGCGCGGCTCCGCTTCCGCATCCCGCTCGCGCTCTTGGATCAGTTGGTCGAGGGCACCGCGATGGATCTCCATCCGGAAGCACACGCGACCTTTGCCGATTTCGCCGCGCTCCGGCGCTACTGCTATCTGGTCGCTTCCGTCGTGGGCTTGGTGTGCATTCGCATTTTTGAGTACCGAGGGAGCCGAGCCGAGCGCCTGGCGGAGGAGCTGGGGCTCGCCTTCCAGCTCACGAATATCCTGCGCGACGTGCGCGAGGACGCTGCGCGCGGACGCGTGTATCTGCCCGTGGATGAGCTCCGAGCGCACGGGCTTACCCCTGAGTCGGTGATCCGAGAGGCGCAGCAGGGTAGGCCGCCAAGCTCCGCATTGCGCGCTCTGCTGGCCGCGCTTGCCGGCCGGGCGGAGTCGCTGTATCTCTCGAGCGATGCGCTGCTGCCGCTGGTCGCCCAAGACAGCCGACCCGCTTTGGAAGTGCTTCGAACCATCTACCATCGCCTGCTCGGGCGCATCCACGCGGCGGACTATGACGTGTTCACGCGCCGGGCGGCTGTGCCGACGCGGGAAAAAGTTTGGCTGCTGCTGCGTGGACTGGCCCGCACCTTTGCCGCACGTGGACGGGGGACGCGGCCCCGCTTGCCTGTGGTCACAGCCGACCCGGCGAACCGCGCCACGCGCGTCGCGGTCATCGGCGCGGGCGTTGCGGGTTTGTCCGCAGCGTGCGCACTGACCGAGGCAGGCTATCCCGTTACGGTCTTTGAGCGCCGCCCCTACGTCGGCGGCCGGGCTTCGTCCTACCTCCATCCCGGCTCGGGCGAGGTGATCGACAACTGCCAGCACATCCTGCTGGGCTGCTGCACCAACCTACGCTCGCTGTTTCACCGAGCCGGGCGCGGCGGGCAGATTGCCTGGACCGACCGCATCACCTACATTGAGCCGGGCGGGCGGCGCAGTGTGGTCCAACCCGCGGGGCTGCCCGCTCCCGCGCAGTCGGCTGTGTCGTTTCTGGGCGCGCAGTGCTTTTCCCAAGCCGACAAGCGGGCCATCGCACGCGGCCTGCGGCAGTTCATGCCCGGCTACCCGGCTGACCTTCCGGGCGGCGAAACCTTTCTGGCCTGGGCCCAGCGCCACGGGCAAACTCCCGGCGCTCTCAAGCGGTTCTGGGAGCCCATCCTCCAGTCCGCGCTCAATGATGATCTCGACCGCGTATCGGTCCACTACGCGGGCAAGGTGCTGCGCGACTCCTTCCTGAACTCGTCGGAGGCCGGGCGTATCGGCGTGCCGCTCCTGCCGCTCTCCGAAATGTACGCGGGCGCGGCGGCCTACATGCAAGCCCGGGGCGGGGAGCTGCGCTTGCGCGCGGGGGTAGCTCGGCTCGAACAGTCCGGCGATGGCTGGCTGGTGAACGGCGAGCGGTTCGACCGGGTTGTGGTCGCGCTTCCGGTCCATGCCGCGCGCGAGTTTGTGCCGCGTTTGCCCGCGGGGCCGGAGCGGGATGCGCTCGCGGCCAAGCTCGATCGTTTCGAGACGGTTCCGCTGGCTGGGGTTCACCTTTGGTTCGACCGCGAGATCACCGACTTGCCCCATGCCGTGCTGCTCGACGCCACTATTCAGTGGATGTATCAGCGCGAAAAACTTGGGGGCGGCCGACAAGATCAGGGCAGCCACTTAGAGTTGGTCATCAGCGCCGCCCGTAAAATCGTATCCATGACGCAGGCCGAGGTCATCGAGCTTGCGGTGCGCGAGCTTGCGCTGTTCTTTCCCGCGGTTCGCGAGGCCAAGCTGCTCAAGGGCGTGGTGACGAAGGAGCTGCGGGCCACCTTTGCCGTGCCCCCCGGCTTGGACGCCCACCGGCCCGGGGCGCAGACCGCCTGGCCGGGGCTGTTTCTGGCCGGAGACTGGACCGACACCGGCTGGCCCGCGACCATGGAAGGCGCGGCGCGCTCGGGATTCCTGGCCGCCGAGGCGGTAACCGACCATCACTGCCGTTTTCTTCTTCCCGACCTCCCTCCGCGCGGTCTTATGCGTTTGTTCGCCTCCTAGCCGTCTCGCGCGTCTAAACCCCAGGAGTTTCCTTGTCACCCAGCGACTATCAGCTCATCGAGAACCACGGCATTATCGGCAATATGCGTTCCGCGGCGATGGTGGCGCTGGACGGCACCGTGGACTTCCTCTGCTACCCAAATTTCGATTCACCCACTGTCTTCGCCGCGCTGCTTGACCCGGAGAAGGGCGGCTCGTTTCGCATCGAGCCGCAAATGGAAGTGCGCTGGAAGCAGATGTACCTCCCGGAAACCAATATCCTGCTCACGCGCATGCTGTCCGACGACGGCGTGGCTGAGATTACGGATTTCATGCCGGTGCTGGAGGACGGGCGTGACCCGGCCTACGCGCACCAGATCATCCGTTCGGTGCGGGTGGTCAAGGGCTCGGTCTCGTTCAAGGTGGTGTGCGCGCCCCGCTTCGACTACGCGCGGGCTGCGCACCGCGCCTGCAAGGATGAGAAAGGCATCTGCTTCCGGCCGGAAGACACAACCTGCCGGGCGATGGCGCTGTATGCGACAGTGCCCCTTGAAAGCGACGGGCGAGATGCTCACGCTGAATTTACCCTCAACCAGGGCGAGAATGCTTCTTTCGCCTTCGGGGCGCTCGCCGAGGAAGAAACGGACGCGGACGACGATCTGAAGCATGAAATGGTGAACGCCTGCTTTGATGCCTCCGCCGAATACTGGCGCAAGTGGATCGGCCAGTCGAGCTACAAGGGCCGGTGGCGCGAGGTGGTGAACCGCTCCGCGCTCGCGCTTAAGCTGCTTACCTCAAGCGAGCACGGCCCCACCCTCGCCGCGATCACCTTCGGGCTGCCGGAGCAGGTCGGCGGCGAGCGCAACTGGGATTACCGCTACACCTGGCTGCGCGACTCGTCGTTCTCGCTGTACGCATTGATCCGTTTAGGGCTGTCCGGGGAGGTGCGGGCCTTCACGCACTGGATGCGCAACCGACTCATCGACGGGCTCCAAAGCGACTACGCCGCGAATGGTCCTTTGCGCATCATGTACCGCGTCAACGGATGCAGCGACCTCGAAGAGCAGACCTTGGACAGCCTCGGCGGCTACAAAAACTCGCGGCCCGTGCGCATCGGCAATCAAGCAAACGAGCAGCTGCAGCTCGACATCTACGGCGAGATCATGGACGCGCTTTACTTGTCGAACAAATACGCGGACGGGATCTCCAAGGATGGCTGGCGTCGCGCAATCCGCATCATGGAATGGCTGGGCAGCAACTGGCAGCGCCCCGACCAAGGCATTTGGGAGATGCGCGATGACCCTAAGCACTTCTTACATTCGCGCCTGATGTGCTGGGTTGCCTTCGATCGCGTGATCCGTTTGGCCGACAAGCGCTCGCTCGACGCACCGGTAGCCGAATGGCGGGATATCCGCCGCGCGATTGATGAGGATATCGTCCAGAACTTTTGGGATGACGAGCTCGGCTCGTTTGTGCAGGCGCGAGGCGAAAAGGAGGTTGACGCCTCGCTGCTGCTGATGCCGATGCTGCGCTACATCAGCCCTACCGACCCGCGTTGGCTTTCGACGATGAAGCGCATCGAGGATGAGTTGAGCGAAGACTGCCTGGTTTTCCGCTACAAGCCGGGACGGGACGGGCTCGCCGGCACCGAGGGAAGTTTTACCGCGTGCTCGTTTTGGCTGATTGAGTGCCTGGCGCGCGCGGGGCAGGTGGACAAAGCGCGGCTGCGGTTCGACAAGATGCTGGGCTACACCAACCATCTCGGGCTGTATTCCGAGCAGCTCGGCTCGAGCGGCGAGCACCTGGGCAACTTTCCGCAGGCGCTGACGCACCTCGCGCTGATCTCCGCGGCGACATACCTGGACCGAGCGCTGGACGGGAAGAAAGATGTGTGGGCGTAAGAATCGGTATCTCTATCCTGAGAAGCCATACAGCGGAGGATCTGTTCTTCCACCTTGGTGTGAAGACAGATCTTTGCTGCACTCAGGATGATACGGCCGTTCCCTAAAACGTAAGCAGGGCCACGCCTAGGCACACGAATGCAGCCGCGGCCCAACGCCGGCGGTCTACGTTCTCTTTGAGCAGCAGCTTGGCCGCGGCCGCGTTTGTCACAAAGGTGAGCGAAGCAGACGCGGGCGCAACCAGGCTGACCTCAGCATGCGAAAGCGCATAGAGCAGAGCGAAAAACGCGCACGTCATCCCGGCGACGCCGCCCAGGAAGCGCCAGGAGGTGAGCGCCACGCCGACAGCGGCTATGAGGCCGCCCCGCGCGCGCGCCGCGTCGAAATCCAGGCTCCGCATGGCAGCGGCTACAAGCAAGTCGCCGATGGTGGCGAACAGCACCACGGCGGCAATCATCGCGGCCACGGCCCAGCCCGAGGCATAGTGGGGCGTCATCATGCGCGCCGCGCCTTTTCGGGCGCGAGCATACACCCGCTGCGGTCGGTCGTGGGCGTGCCGCCTGCGACAAAACCAACGCCGGCGGTGATCAGGAATACACCCAACCACCGGGCAGGGCTGATCTGCTCGTGCAGCATGAACCGCGAAAGCAGGGCCACAATGACATTGCCGACGGAGGTCAATGGCAGCACAAAGGTCAGGTCGGCCCAGGAAAGCGCGGCGGAGTAGGAAGCAAAAAAGCCGATCAGCATCGCAATACCGGCGGCCACCCACGGGTTGAGCACCGCGGCGAGCATCCCGAGTGGGTGCGCGAGCGAGACGGGCGGCAGGTGGCGCATGCCCGCGCCCAGAAGAGTGTCGCCGAGCGGCGCGGTGAGCGCTACCGCGAGCAGGTTTGCCATGCGGCCGGGTGTGAGTGAGGAGTGCCGCATAGCCTTATTCGATGCGTGTACGGGGCGCTTACGCGCCCGCGCTGACGGGCTCGCGCGGCTCCCCGGCCTTGCCCCGCTTTGAATCCTTCACGATCTTGTTGCGCTCGGCCCGGAGCTTCAGGAATGACTTGGCCTCGACATAAAGCCGGCCCAGGTCGCGGTTCACGATTGCCTTCGAGACCACGCGCCACGCGGCTTTGGGGCGGAAATAGTACTCGTCGTAGAACCGGTGCACCATTTCGAGCACGTACTCGGTCGGCAGCCCGGGGTACTCGATGTGCGCGAGCTGATGCCCGCCCGCGTCGACCATCTTATCTTCGTTGGTTATAAAGCCGTGCTGTTTGGCGTAGTCGTAGAACTCGGTACCCGGGAAAGCATGGGCGATCGAGACTTGGATCGTCTCCACATCAAGCTGCTTGGCGAAGTTGATTGTGTTACGGATCGACTCCTTTGTCTCGCCCGGCAGGCCGAGGATGAAGTCGCCATGGATGGTCAGCCCGAGATCGTGGCAGTCCTTCACGAAGTCGCGCGCGCGCTGCACGGTCGCGCCCTTCTTGATGTTCTTGAGAATCTGCGGGTCGCCCGACTCAAAGCCCACGATCAGCAGGCGGCAGCCGGCTTCCTTCATGGCCTTCAGCGTGTCGCGATCGGTGGTCACGCGCGAAGTGCAGGACCAGGTCAGCCCCAGCGGCTTCAGCTTCGCGCAAAGCTCGATGGTGCGCGCCTTCTGGATATTGAACGTGTCGTCATCGAAGAAGAACTCCTTGACCTCAGGGAAGAGCTTCTTCGCGTGCGCCATCTCGGCTGCGACGTCATCGGTGGAGCGCTTGCGCCAGGCGTGGCCGGAAAGCGTCTGCGGCCATAAGCAGAAGGTGCACTGCGCCGGGCAGCCGCGCGTCGAGTAGAGCGCCACATACGGGTGCAGTAGGAACGGGACGTTGTATTTGGTCACATCCAGGTCGCGCTTGTAGATGTCGGTGACCCAGGGCATGTCCGGCTTGTCGAGCTTCTCGACTTGGGGCCGGTCGGGATTGTGCAGGATGCGCCCGTCCGCAGCCCGGTATGACACGCCGAGAATCTCGTTTAACGGCTTGCCCTGCGCGAACTCGACCGTCGCGAAGTCGAACTCGCGCCGGCAAATAAAATTGATCGCCGAGCACTCCGCGAAGGCTTTCTCGGTATCGGTGGTCACCGGCGGGCCCACAAACGCGATCTTCAGGTTCGGATAGACCTGCTTAATCCGCTCCGCCGCGCGTTGGTCGCCCGACCAGCCGATGGTGCTGGTGAACAGCACCAGGAACTCGTAATCCTTCAGGATTTCCGTCACGCCGTCCCAGGACACATGGTGTGGGTTCGCGTCGAGCAGCCGCGCGCCCTCAAGCATGCCTGCCGGGTAGGCCAGCCACACCGGGTACCAGTAGCTCTCGATTTCACGTGTGGCGGGCCAGCGGGAGCTCGCGCCCCCATCAAAGTTTTCAAAGGAGGGCGGGTTCAGGAAGAGCGTTCGCAAAGGCATGTCAATCCCAAGTTTAACATTCGGGGCTAACGAGCCCCCTGATTGATCCATTGACTAAGACCGCCGTTGAGCCGCAAGAGTGACAACTGCGCCTTAAAGAGGTTGAAGTGCGCATCGAGCGCCTCGGTAAACCGGGCCCGCTCACCGATGTGCGCTTCCATCTCGTCCGCCGGGGTGACGGGGGTCGCGCCGGTCGGCGGATTCCTGAGTTGCACCTGAACGGTTTGGAGCTGCTGAAGGGCGAGTTTCGCTTGTAGATCAGCAAGCTTGGCCTGCGCCGCGAGAACCGCGAGCGACTTCGCGACCTGTAGCGTTCCCTCATCCGACTGCTGCCGGGCCTGTTCAGCTTGACGGTCCGCATGAAGCGCGTCGGCTGCCGACGCGCGCGCAGTCGCCCGCTTCACTTCGTCGAAAACGGGCAGCGTGAACTGGACGCCGACGCTGAAGTTGTTCGCTTGCAGCGGGGTCAGATAGTAGGTGTTGTAGTTGTTCAGGTTTGTGTCGTAGACCTGATAGTTGAAGCCGAACAGGGCTTGCGGGCGCAGGAGTTGCCGGCTGTCCCCGCGGGCCGCATAGTGCTTGGTTAAGGCATTGCTGAAAGCCGCATCCACGCTCGCCGGTCGGCGCGGCGTTGCCGAGTGATAGTTGACCGGAGGCCCGGGAATACTTTCCGGTTCCGTCTCAATGGTGTCCTCTGGCATCCCGGTCAGGTTGCCGAGCCGCGCGCGCAGTACCGCGATCTGCCCCAGTAGATCCAGCCGCTTCAGGTCCGACTGCGCCGCTGTGATCTGCGCGCGAGTCACGGCAATCTGGCTTTCCACACCCGCCGCGAGCCGGTCCTGTTCAATCATGTCGAGCTTGTCGGCATAGGCTTTGCTTTCATCGAGTGCCGCTACCTGCTCTACCGCCGTGTTCAGTTGCAGGTAGTCAAGCGCTGTATCAAGCTCTACCTGATCGAGCGCGTCACGCAGGCTCAGGTTTGCTGTGTTGACCGCGGCGCGCGCGGAGCGGATGTAGTCCGGCTGTGAGAATGAGACCACGAGCGACTGGGCTTGAAAGCCGATAATGGTCGGCTGACCGACCGGAAAGCCGTAGGAGTAGCCGGCGGAGGAGGTGATGTTGAACGAGGGGATATAAATATCTTGAGCTTCGGAAGCCGCTGCGCTCGCCCGTGCGACGTCCGCTTGGGCGATCTTAACCGGCGCGCTGTTGCGCTTGGCTAAGTCGACGATCGTGAAAAGGGAAACTTGCCCATGCGCCGCGCCGGTAAGAAAGCACCCGGAGCTGAAAAGAAAAGGAAGTGACCACCGGCACGGGCGTGTGAAAAGCTTCAAATGAGCAGGTCCTTATGCGTCCGCGTCAGCTCAGGAAAGCTTGAACGCGGGGCGGCATCGCCCATTCTAAAGCACCTTGTCCCCGGTGAACCCCGCAACCTACTGTCCGTTCCTGCTTTTGGTCGCCGGTTGAAATGCCGACGCCAAGGACTGCGACCGTGCGAGCTCGGCGTGCGCGCCCGCCGTGTCCCCGCGCTCCCCAAGCAATTTCGCGAGCTGCGCATGGACCCGGAACGCGGGCGCATCCTCCGTCTGATTCGGCGAAGCGAGGTAGCTTCGCAGCAGAGCTACGGCTTGGTCAGGCCGCTGCCCGTAGCGGGTCAGCAGCTCGGAGGCGGAAACCAGCGTACCGTCCTGTGCTGCGTCGCGCGCGACTGCCTGATCAAGCGTCGCCAGCATCTCGGGGATGCGGTTTTGCCGGCCGTAAAAGCTGGCCAGCGCCAGCAACGCGCCCGGGTTCGCGCCTGCCGCCTTCCATTCGCTTTCTTCCACATCGGGCTTCTTCTCGGCCTGCGCGACCTGCGCGCGCAGGCTGTGGGCTAGGTCCGGTGCCCACGCGGCTGTTTCGTCCGCCAGGATCAGCGCTTTCGCGTGGCCGCCGCCGATGAAGCGCGGCGCTTCCACATAGTACTCGCCCAGATCCTCGGCCGCTTCACGGTCGCGCGGGTCCAGTTGGTGCGCCCGCTCAAACTCCGCGTGGGTCTTTCTCGCCAGTCCAAACGCTTGCAGCGCCGGCGCGTGCTCGGCTTTGCGGCCCAGCACCCGGCCAAGCCATAAGTGATAGAGCGCGCTGCCGGGCGCGGCAGCGACGGCGCGTTCGCACGGGCCTTGAGCCGCGTCAAACTGCCCTTCGGAAAAGTACACGCGGCATTGGAGGTTCAGCGCTGCTGCGTCGTTCGCATGAGCGCTCAACTCCCCGTTCAGGAGAGCCAGCGCCCGGTCTGCCTGCCCCCGCGCCAGCAGCTGCTCGGGTGTTTGGGCCGCATGGGCCGCGAAACCGAAGGCAACAGCGACAAGGTTTAAAAGAAATCGCTTGCGCATGCAAGTTTAGACGAGTGATCGGCCTCCCGCGGTGCCGATCGTGGGCGGTATTGCCAAAGCGAACGACCAAAGCCCTGTGGATGCGCTGCTGCGCAGTGCCTAGGGCAGTACTGCCGCGGGTGTGCCGTTGGTCAGAGGTTGGCCGCCGATTGTACCGAGTGCCACAACATCGCCTGAATGAAGGCCCGAAAGAATCTGCACCTGCGTCAGATTCAGGCTGCCGACCTCCACCCGCGTCCGCCGGAGCTTGCCGTTGACGACCTTGTACACGTAGCTCACCCCTTGCTCGATGTGCTGGGCCTCGCGCGGCACAAACAGGGCGTTCGGGAGGTTGTTCGTGGTTACCGTGACTTCCACGTTGGTATCGGGCAGCAAGGACCCGTGCATGTCCTCAATGGAGCAGTACACTTCGCCCACATTGCGCGTGGTGTACAGCAAGACCGTCGAAGGCAGACGCACAATGTGCCCGTGCCATAGATCATCCGGGTGGGCCGACCATTTGATCGTGACCGGCTGGCCGACTGACAGCTTGCCGATGTCCGGCTCGTCAAAATACGCGAGCACCTGCATGCGGTGCAGGTCGGCCATCTCCAGCAGTCGGTCGCCCTGCTGCACGTAAGCCGTCGGAGCTACGGAAAGCGAGTACACCGTTCCCGCAAAAGGCGCGCGCACGCTGGACCGCTCCAGAGCGGCTGCGGACGCCGCGACTGCGGCTCGCGCCTGCGCGATATCCGCCTGCGCTTGGGCGAGGTTCGGTGCCTGCCGCGTAGTTTGGCGCTGCTGCAGGTTTTGGAGGTTCGCCTGCGCTTGGCTGACCCGGCTTTGCGCCTGTGCGACTTCGCTCGGGGAAGCCGCGCCCTCGCCGGCGAGCCTTTGGAGTGTTGCGAGTGACTGCGCCGCGGATGCCGCCTCGGCCCGCGCCTGATCGACCTGACCCGAAAACACGACCCGTTCCTCGGGTTGGCCGCCGGCGGCGAGCGTCTTTTGGTTCGCCTCAGCCCCCGCAAGCGAAGCACGCGCCTGCGCCAATCGGGTCTGCGCGTCCGCGTCGTCCATGATGAGCAGGAGCTTGCCGGCCGTGACCATATCTCCCTCGCGCACATCCACGGTCCGCACCAGACCAGGGAATGGCGCGTGCGCCTCCCAGTTCACGGCGGGCTGTACCTTGCCATTGGTGGAAACCGTGCTGAGGATGGAGCCGGTCGCCACGGTGTACGCGCGTACCTGGAGCACGGTGCGGAGTGCCAGGTGCGCCAGCCAACCGACAAGAGCGATGACCAGGACCGCTACGGTCCAGATCAGGAAGCGCGTTTTGCCGTTGGATCGTCCATTGCGAGGGGCCATGCGTGAGGGGTCGTTCGAGATGCCTCAGTATACCGAAGCGATCCTTGGTAGCCCTGCTCGGCGGCGGGCAGCCCTCAGCTAAACTGAAGCCATGGCAACCGCGGCACCACGGTACACCGACGAGCACGCTCGCGCCGGGCTCGACACACGCTTCCCGGAGATTGAAACCTGGGAGAACCAGTTCGCCGGGTACGAGATTCTTATCGACGACCCGGAGTTTACCTCCGTGTGCCCAAAAACCGGGCTGCCGGACTTCGGCGTCATTCAGCTGCGCTACATGCCGCGCGACCGCTGCTTGGAGCTGAAAAGCTACAAGGAATACCTGTTCTGCTATCGCAACCTGGGCATCTTCCAGGAAAACATCGTGAATCAGGTGCTGGACGATGTGGTGAAGGCCTGCGAGCCGGTGTGGGCGCATGTGCACGGCGAGTTTCGCCCGCGTGGCGGCATCTCGACCGTGGTTGATGCCCGCTGGCCTCGGCCCCGGCAGTGAGCCGCTGGAGCAAGGCCGCGACCGGCTTGAGCTGGGTCATCGCTGCGGCTTGGGTGTACAAGACGGTTGAGTTCGCCCTCAACATCGGCCGTGTTCCGAACCTGCTTGATCCTCACTATGACGATGCCCTACCGGCGGACATGCCGCGCTTGGCCGTGATCGTACCCGCCTGCAACGAAGAGGAGGCAGTCCGGGCGACGGTCGAGTCTCTACGGGTACAGCAGGGTGTGTCACTCGAAATTGTGGCCGTCGACGACCGCTCCACCGACCGCACCGGAGCGATCCTCGACAAGCTGGCCGTCGGTAAACAGCAGATAGGGCGCGTCCGTTGCGGCGATGCCTTGCACCAGG
>CAXTUV010000026.1:0-10504 GCA_964247445.1 uncultured Acidobacteriaceae bacterium
GCGGACCCCCGCCCATGGGCGAAGCCCCACGCGCGCCACGGCCTACCGGCCCGCGCGGCCGCGGCCGCCAGCAGTACCCCAAGAGCAAGGAAGGCCCGATGAAGGGCTTCAACCCGCCGCCTCGGTACGGCGGGCCCATGCTCTCGAACGAGCCCATGCCGATCACCAAGAGCATCACGGTGACCGAAGGCATCAGTGTCAAGGACCTGGCGGAAAAGCTCGACGTGCGCGGTAAGGACCTCATCGCGTCCCTGCTGATGCGCGGTGTATTCGTCACGGTCAACCAGTCGCTCGACGGAGAGCTGGTAAAGGATGTCGCGCGGCAGTTCGGCGCGGAAACCTCTGTCATCTCCTTTGAAGAGGAGATGGCGAACGAGGCCATCGAAAACATCCTGTCGCAGGAAAACATCGACGAGCTGGAAGTACCCCGGCCGCCGGTGGTCACTGTCATGGGCCACGTCGACCATGGCAAAACCTCGTTGCTCGACGCGATCCGCGAAACGGATGTGGCTGCGGGCGAGGCAGGCGGCATTACCCAGCACATCGGCGCGTATAAGGTGCGGATCAGCAAGAACGATTCACCCGCGTTCGGGCGCGAGATCGTGTTCCTCGACACCCCAGGCCACGAGGCGTTCACCCGCATGCGTGCCCGCGGTGCCAAGGTTACCGATATTGTCGTGATCGTGGTGGCGGCGGACGACGGCGTGATGCCGCAAACGCTTGAAGCGGTCGACCACGCGAAGGCGGCGAACGTGCCGATCATCGTGGCGGTGAACAAGATCGACAAGCCCGGGGCCGAGCCGGAACGCGTGAAGCAGCAACTGGCTTCGCGTGGCTTGCAGCCCGAAGACATGGGCGGCGATACGGTATTTGTCGAGGTTTCGGCGAAGAAGAAGCAGAATCTCGACCTGCTGCTCGAACTGATCTGCCTCACGTCGGACCTGGCGAATCTGCGGGCGACCCCGGGCCGCTCGGCGGTGGGCACAGTCATCGAGGCCAAGCTGGACCGTGGGCGAGGAGCCGTCGCCTCCGTGCTGGTCCAAAACGGCACCTTGCGTGCGCAGGATTCGTTCATCGTCGGCAATACTTTCGGCAAGATTCGGGCGATGTTCGACGACCGTGGGCGCGCGATCGAGATTGCCGGGCCGTCGACGCCGGTGGAAATTCTCGGTCTGGAAGCCTTGCCGGATGCGGGCGATACGTTCCTGGTGGTCGCGGACCGCGACAAAGCCAAGGGCATCGCGCAGTACCGCAAGCTCAAGGAGCGCGAGGCGACGCTGTCGAAGTCGTCCCGTGTATCGCTTGAAGGCTTGGCCGACCAGATCAAGCAGGCCGGTATGAAGGAGCTGCCGCTGATCCTCAAGGGTGACGTGCAGGGCTCGGTGCAGGTCTTGGCCGACTCGCTCGCGAAGATGTCGACCGAAAAGGTACGGATCAAGGTCATCCACTCGGGCGTGGGCGCGATTACTGAAAGCGACGTGCTCCTGGCTTCGGCCTCGAACGCGATCGTCATCGGCTTCAGTGTCAGGCCGGAGCGCAAGGCGCAAGAACTTGCGAATCAGGAGGACGTGGAGATTCGGCTGCACTCGATCATCTACGAGCTCCAGGACGAAATCCGTAAGGCGATGCTCGGGCTGCTCGATCCTGTCTTCCGGGAGAACGCGCTGGGCCGGGCCGAGGTGCTGGAAGTGTTCCGCATCCCCAAGATCGGCACGATCGCCGGCTGCCGGGTCACCGACGGCATCCTGCGGCGCGACGCGGATGTGCGCGTGGTGCGCGGCGGCGAGCCGATCCACAAAGGCAAGCTCCAGTCGCTCAAGCGCTTCAAGGACGATGCGCGCGAGGTCACCAACGGCATGGAGTGCGGCGTGGGCGTATCGGGCTTCTCCGACCTCCGCCAGGGCGACCTGATCGAGGCGTTCACCACCGAGCAGATCGCGGCGGAGCTGACCGCGAGCAAGCCGGTGGCGGTGGGGGCGAGCGCGTAGGACCTGTTGAACGGAAAGGGCCGCGAGGAGACTCGCGGCCCTTTCATTTCTGGCGAGCGTTAATGAACTCACCCGCAATCCCAAGAACGCCGACACCGAGCGCTGCGGTTGCCTCGACAGGGTGTCTGGGAATGCAAAGTGCGACAAAGGCAGCCACGCATGCGAAGAACGACACCAATCCGCACCATAGTGCGATGACGGCATACCGATGGGTGCGTTGACTCTCTCGGTCGGAGAGCTCAATCATTTTTCCAGCTAGTTGTGGTGGAAGTGCCGAGAGCTCCCGGCTTGGTGGAACAAGAGCTTTACCGGCCAAGGGGAAGAGCTTCGATGGGAGGCTTACTCAGCGCGGTACGCTTTCCGTTACTTGTCTGTTCGGAGCACACGACCTCACACTCTTCCTCGACAGGATCAGCGAACACCTGTGTTGCAGCACCGGGCTGGCGTAGCCGACGATACAAACCCGCGCCCGAAAACCCATCCAAAAACGCGCTCGCGAAGATCTGTAGTTTGGTCATCTGCACCTCCTTTTCCATTCGATGCCCGGCACTGAGCCCTGTCAAGGTAACGAAAGGGCCATCAGCCCGCCCGCTCGACCCATCGCCACAGCAGCCTCCGCGATTCAACAAAACCCAGCCGCCGGTAGAGCGCGATGGCCCGGGCGTTGGTCGCGGTGACTCCCAGAAATGACCGCAGCCCAGCTTCCAAGTGGTCGCGCATGAGGCGGCGCATTAGTTTCGCGGCATGGCCTTTGCCGAGGTGCGCGGGATGCGTGCAAAGCGCGCTGATCTCGCGCCAGCCCGGCAGATGAAGGCGTTCGCCGCACATCGCGACCAGCTTGCCTTCCTCCCGGATGCCGTAGAAGGTACCCAAGGACGGCGCTCGCGGACCGAAGTAACCCGGAAAAGCTACTGCTTTCAGGGCCAGCATCGCGGGCACATCCGCCGGGCCCAGCAGCCCAACCGCGCTGGCTTCGGCAACGGAGCCCGCCTGGGCTTCCGGCATGCAGATCATCTGCAAACCGGGCATGGCTCCGCTTTCCTTCAGTCCTTTGTGGTGCCATGTGTCATCACAGGTGATCAGCACCCGCTCGCCGGGAGCGAGCAGCGCATAGAGCGCTTCCAGCGACTCCGGAGACGGTGTCGGGAAACCTGCGAACGGGATCGTGTCAGCGGGAAACCGCCGGGCAAGCGCGCCGCCGAGCGCGAGCGAAACCTGCTCGGTCGCGAGCGCACCCCAGTATGGATTGGCAAGTAAGTCGTCCATCAGTACCAGCGTAACCGCCGAAACAGCACAAGGAGCCCGGCTGTAAATGAGCCGGTAAGCAGCAGGATCCACTCGGCCGCGTGGTGGGCATGCGCGAGCGGCAGCCCTTCAATGTTCATGCCGTAGACCCCCGTGACGACCAACGCCGGCAGCGCCATGGTCGAGAGCACGGTGAGCACCTTCATCACCTCGTTGGAGCGGTTCGCGAGCGAGGACAGATAAATGTCGAGCGCATTGTTGAGCAGGTCGCGCTGGGTTTCGACCGTGTCCAGAAGCCGGGTGACGTGGTCGTAGAGATCGCGCAGGTAGAGCTGGTACTCGCTGGTGAGCGGGATGCCCGCGTCGCGCTGAAAGTGCATCGCGGCGTCGCGCGTGCTCACAAGCAAGCGCCGGGCGTTCACCAGCCTGTCCTTGACGGCAAAGATGTCTGAAAGCATATTGGGGCCGGGGGAAACGACGCGGTCTTCGAGCGCATCCAGGTCGTCGTCAAGCGCGTCGATCATGGGAAAGTAGGAGTCCACGATGGAGTCGAACACCAAATAGAGCAGGCGCACGGGATGATCGAGGTCCTGCGCGGTTTCGGCCCGGCGCAGGGCCTCCGCGATCTCGGGCTTGCTCGCGTCCGCGACGACGATGAAGTACTTTTCCTCATCCGGGCAGTCTTCCTCGTGGCTCGCGAAGAGCACGATCTTGCGCTTCAGGTGGTCCGTGGCCGAGCTGCCCGAACGCAGCGTTTTTAATAGCGCAAAGGTGTAGTGATGGGTCGACTCGAGCTTGACGCGCTCGCCCGCCGCCCGCATGTCTTCCATGTGCAGCGGGTGCAGCTTGAACCGATCTGCAAGCTCGTCCAGCCTAGGGTCGTCGGGTCGAGCGAACTGGTACCAGGCCAAGGCCGATTCCTCCTCGCAGAGAGTATCAGCCCGTCGCCGCTACAATCCGTGCATGGCAGAGTTTCGACTCGAAACCGTGCAGGCGGCGCTCTATGAAACAGACGTGGACGGGTGGCTGTTTTATGACCACCATGGGCGCGATCCGCTGGCGTACCGTGTCCTTGGGCTTTCGCCGCTCCATGTGTCGCGCCGATGGTTTTACTGGGTACCCGCCAAGGGCGAGCCGCGCAAGCTGGTGCACCGGATCGAGGCTGGACGTTTGGACACGCTGCCCGGCGAGCGGTCCGTGTACTCGTCGTGGCAGGAGCTCGAAGCAGGGCTAGAACGCATACTGGCCGGCGCGCGGCGGGTTGCCATGCAGTACTCGCCCCGCAATGCAATTATGGCAATCGGGATGGTGGATGCGGGAACGGTCGAGCTCCTGCGCGGGTGGGGCAAGGAGGTCGTCAGTTCGGCTGATTTAATCGCGCGCTTTGAGGCGGTGCTCCTGCCGGAGCAAATCGCGAGCCACTATGCCGCGCAAAAAGCGATCGATAGGATCGTTCCCGAGGGCTGGCGTTGGATGCGGGCGGAGCTCGATGCCGGGCGCGCGGTTTCGGAGTACTCCATGCAGTCGCGGCTGCGGGAAGCCATGCGCCGCGAAGGGTTGGTTTGGGAGCACGGCCCTAATGTGTCAGTGGATGCAAACAGCGCCGACTCGCATTACGAGCCGGAACCCGAGGGCTCGCGGGCGATCCGTGAAGGGAGTTTTCTGCTGCTCGATATCTGGGGCCGGCTCGATGAGGAAAAATCGATCTGGTACGACATTACCTGGACCGGAACAGTAGGGCGCGCGCCGTCCGCGCGAGAGCAGGAAATCTTTCACGCAGTGCGCGACGCTCGCGACGCCGCGATTCAGCTGGTTAAGGAGCGCTTTGCAAGCGGGGCGGCTATCGCGGGTTGGGAAGCGGACCGGGCGGCGCGTACAGCGCTGGAGTCGGTCGGCTTCGGCGGGCAATTCACCCATCGCACCGGCCACAATATCGGCGTGGAGATCCACGGGGCTGGCGCGCATCTAGACGACCTGGAAACGCATGACGAACGCCGCATTCTCCCGTATACCTGTTTTTCGGTTGAGCCCGGTGTGTATCTTGATGGGGAATTTGGCGTTCGCAGCGAAGTCAATATGGTCACTTCGGAGACCGAAGCTGTTGTGACCGGCCGGGTGCAAACGGAGCTCGTGCGGATTTGACCCGCGCGCGGGTGGGCGCTTGGTGCGGGCTGGGCTGCCTGCAATTCTTTGTCTGCGAACAGCTTTCGCGGCTGGGTTGGCCGGGGCACTACAGCCTGCGCCTGTGCTACATCAGCGAGTTGGGCGAAAGCAGCCTGTGCGCCGCGCATGCGCTGATGAATCTTTCGTTTGGAATACAGGCAATCCTGATCGCTTCAGCCGGCCTGCTGCTGCCCCAAGCCGCTCTGGGGCGGCCGGCTCGGGCTTTGCTTGTTGTTTCCGCGCTTGGGCTTGCCTCCGTGGCTACGCATCCAGCCGATCACGCTCCAACCCCGCACCTCGCCGGAGCCGCACTGCACTTCCTCGGCGGCTCTCTCGGGATGCTGTTCGCCGCGAAAACACGATCGGCAACAGGCGCTTTCCAGGTCGCGCTTTCTTTTGGGGCAGCCGCGCTCATAGGCGACCTCCTGCTGGTGCTGCCTCTCCAACAGGTGAACGCCTTCCTGGGCGTCGGCATCGTGGAGCGCTTGGCGGCTTACCCCCTTCCGCTTTGGCTCGCTTGGACCGGCTACCGGACGCTGCGCGAGCGGCCCGGTGCTCTATAGTGGGAAAGGAATGCCCGACCAACGCCAGCAGCCTTCCTTCTCGCTCGCCCTTCTTCTGGGCTGGCTTCTACCCGGGGCGGGGCACCTCGTAACACGTCACTTCATCCGAGCCGGACTTTTATTTTTCGCCATCTCCATGCTGTGGTGGATGGGGATTGCGATGGACGGCCACTTATACTTGCCCGGCGGTGGCGACCCGTTCGCCTTGCTCGGTTTTGTCGGTGATCTGGGTTCGGGTTTGTACTACCTGCTTGGCTTCGGCGGCGGCATGGGCCGCAATGTCGTGCAAACGGCGAATGGGGATTACGGAACCAAATTCATGATCGTTGCGAGCCTGCTGAACATCATCGCTGCGGTGGACGCGCACAACCTACGCATCGGGCGCAAGGCGAGCGGGGAGGTAGTCCTGTGACCCTGTCGCATTTCAGCGCGGTGCTGCTTTTCGCCACCGCGGCTTCTGTTGTTTTCGGCATCACGCAGCGGACGACTACCCGCGCGATGGTGCGCTACGGGATCGCTTGCTGGGTCGGGTTTGTGGGCGCGGTGATCGCGGGCAGTTGGCTGATGTACTTCATTCGCCGCTGAGCCGGGAAGGCTCAAGCGCGATACCTTTGCGCCCGACGCGCTCGGGCGTCCAAACCACCGCCTTGAAGCTGTGCTGCTCCCGAAAGCCTATACGCCGATAGAGTGACTCCGCGCGCTCGTTGCCGGCAGTCACGGTAAGCGAAAGCGTGGCCATCCCTTTGCGCGCGAGCGCCATGGCGGCGAGTTCCATCAGCAGGATACCGAGCCCCGCGCCGCGAGCCCGCCCAGCCACGCATAGCTGCGTGATATGCTCCACCCCGTCGCGCACGCGCGAACACAGGATCAAACCGGCAAGGGCACCCGTGGCCCGATGAACCAATACAAAGGAAGCATCCTTGTCGAAGGTGCCGCAGCCGGGGAAGCGGATGATGTTATGCAGGAAGCGCAGGGAGCCGGCGACCGAGCGGTATTGGTCGTTGATGGTTGCGTCCAGATGACCCTCGTAAGCGTGGGCGATCAGCGGACCGGCGAGGTTGAAGTCCGCATCCTGCCAGGTCCTGAGCTCGTAGCCGTCACTCGCGAGTCCGCGCACGCGCTCCGCGAGGCCGCCGCGTAAAGCGCGCTCCACGGGCAGATCCATGAAGATGCGGCGGTACACGCCGAACTGCGCGTCGCGGAACGAGGCTGCGTGTGCTTCGTGCTCATGCAGCAGCAGCTGCGCTTCGATTCGCTCCACTCCGGGCGAGTGTTGCAGCAGCGAGATCATGCTTTCGAGCAGCTTATGCTCGATTTCCATCGCGGACCAACCATAGCCGCCCTGCTCGATCGCGAATAGGTCGCCGATGACCGCCTTGCGCTCCTCGTACACGCAAAAGCAGTAGCCGATCACGCGCCCGTTTTCGACCGCGACGAAGCCGGGAAGGACACGCGCATCGACATACTGGAGCAGCAGGTTAGCTGAGGCGCGGTAATCCCAGTTCAGCTTCGCGCTCCACACGCGGTTTTCCGCGTCCAGCACGGGCCGGAGGCTGTTCGCCGAGAAGTGCCGCAGATCGAGGATTTCGATCGGCGACGGGGCGATCTGCGCTGGGGAGGTCACGCCTTGAAGCATACTCCCTTGGACAGCAGCGTTTTGGGGCTGGGGTCTAGGGTGTAGGATTTTGCGCCGCTACTTGAAAGATGAGCAGATCCTGCTCCGGCACTTTGGTCAGCAACGTGTAATTGCGGCCGCGAAGACGCTGGGGCAGCTCGCGCGCAAAAGGCTCCCGCGAGATGAGAATGTGCTCGCCCACAGGAATGGCTTGGCGGTCGTAATCGACCACCGGCTGATTGCGGTAGAAGGCGAGGCCGTACTCAACGTCACGCCGAACGCGGAACACGGCGATGAGTTCCACCCCGGGCGGGGCCGCGGACGCCAGCGCGCGCGCCAGCGGACGGGGAGAGTAGGCGAGATCCAGCAGGCGGATCGTTCCCTTGCTGCGTGGCGCCGCCGGGATGCCAAAAACCGGCCCGATGCCGAAAACGAACAGGAGCATGACCGTAAGCGGCAGCAGGGTAGCCGCGCGCAGCTTAGGCAAGCCGAACCGCGTGACCGTGACGAGGATGAGCAGCGCCGCCCCGGCCCCGGCGAGGGCCGCCGCGAACGCCGCGCGAACGGGCGGATGAAGCACCTCGCCGGCGGCCACGAAGCCGGGCGCGAGCAGCACCGCCGTGGTCAGCAGGCCCACTAGGAGCGCGTGGCCGCCCAAAAGCCACGGCGACAGCCCGCGCCTGCGGTTCAGGTAGTCGCCCGTGAGCACGGTCAGCGGCGGGATGGACGGCAAAATGTAGCCGGGCAGCTTGGAGTCGGAAAACGTGAAGAACAGGATCGGCAGCAGCGCCCAGATGACCAAAAACTCAGGAAAGGCGTCGCCCGCGCGCTGAAAGCCTTTGTAGTGACCCTTTGACCGGCGCGCGCGCCACTCGGTAAGGCTTTCGCGGATAGCGGAAACAAGCGCCGCGACGGAAAGCACCGCCCAGGGCAAGAGGGCAAGCAGCACGACGGGCAGGTAGTACCAAAGCGCCTGGCCGTGCCGGTAGCGGTCGGTGGCAAATCGCTCAAGATTGTGCTGGAGCAGAAATACGCGCAGGAAGTTAGGGTTGCGGCGCTGAACCTCAATAAACCAGGGCAGGACCAGCGCGAGATACAGAAGCGCGCCCGGCCACCAGAAGGTACGGCGCAGCAGGCTCCACTCGCGCCGGAGCGCCGCGAAAACGATCAGGATCAAGCCGGCAAGGAACGGAGCCACCGGACCCTTGGCCAGCGTGGCTAGGCCGATAAAGAAGTACAGGTCGAAGAGCCAGAACTTTGAGTCTGTCTCGTACCACGCGTACCAGCCCAGCATGCCGATGCCGAATGGGGCGGCGAGCTGCATGTCAGTCGATGCGCCACGGGCGAAGCTCAGAATGCCGAAACAGGAAGCGGTGATCAGCGCGGCATTGAGGTGCGCGCCGGGGCGGAAGCGCTTCATGTGCAGGTAAACGAGCACCACCAGCGTCAGCGCGAACGTAGCGGAAGGCAGGCGCGCCGCCCAATCGTGGACGCCGAACTCACGGAAGCTCAGCATGGCGCGCCAGTAATAAAGTGCCGGCTTTTCAAGCCAAGGCTTGCCGTACAAGATGGGGGTGACGTAGTCGCGGCGGGCGAGCATTTCGCGGGCTACCTGCGCGTAGCGGGGCTCGTCGGCACCGACTAGGCCCAGACCCGCGCCGCCGAAGATCGGCACCAGTCCGTAGAAAAAGAGGATGCAGCTTACCCCGACGAGCGTGAAGACTTCCCGGGCGGTTTTTCTGCGCCAAAAGCGCGCGGCGAAGGAGCTGGATCCGGGGTCGGCTGGAAACTTCACGCGTGGGTGGGCCGCGTCAGGAAGCGGCTCCGTTCAGGCTACCAGAGGAGGCGGGCGCTTCGGCCCGTTTGCGGATGCGGACGGTTTGCTTCTTCGAACGCCCGAGCAGCTCATCCACGCGGCCGGTCATACGCTCGGAGCGGTCTGCATGGAAGTAAAGGTCAGGCACGTGCCGCTTGCCCGTGCGATTTTTAAGCTCCACCCGGATGTACCCGCGCGCAGCCATCAGGCCTTCGACCGTCGCGTCCTCGGCTTCCGGGCCGCCGTCCACCTGCACATATACATCGGCCGATTTAGCTCCCGGGTTCATCAACACTTGCGTGACGAACGAGGAGCCGATGCGGGGGTCCGACAGGTCGCCGAGAATCATCGCGTCGATCTCCTCGCGAAGTGTTTCG
Organism: uncultured Acidobacteriaceae bacterium; assembly: GCA_964247445.1. Lineage (GTDB taxonomy): Bacteria > Acidobacteriota > Terriglobia > Terriglobales > Acidobacteriaceae > EB88. Next base: position 9,768 of record CAXTUV010000026.1, read on the forward strand.
GCAACCCGGTCCCGGTGGTGCTTTTGCGCGCGTTGTTCGGGCATAACCACTCCTAATCTACAAACTCGACCCAGCTGTCGCTGACTACCGCGCTCAGCTCCCCCGCGATGCGCACGGCGGCTTCCTCCACCTGCTGTAACTGGCCTTCCAGGTAGGTGCGCGAGCTGGAAATCGCGGCCACCCCGAGCACCGCGGACTGCCAGGTCACCGCTTCGTCGAGCTCCGCGACGGAGATATTGAAGCCGTGGCGGAGCTTGTCCTTCAGGCTCCGGACGACCTGACGGCGGTCTTTGAGAGAGCGGGCGTGTTCGATACGGAGGTGAAGGGTAAGGGAAGCGACCGGCATACGCGAAGGGGAGAGCGTCGGCTCTCCCCTTCAAGCATAAAGCCAGTGTCAGGAAGCCTTCACCTCGGCTTCGATGGCGGCCCACTCGTCCGCCCCGAGCTTGAGGTTGACCGCTGCCGTGTTTTCTTCCAGGTGGGCGACCGAGGAGGTACCCGGGATGGGCAGCATGACCGGCGAGCGGTGCAGAAGCCACGCGAGCGCGAGCTGCGCGACCGACGCGTCGTGCCGCTTGGCCGCTGTGTCAAGCGGGCCGCCTTGGCGCGCCAGCTTGCCGGCCGCGACCGGAAACCAGGGGATGAAGGCAATGTTGTTCTGCTCGCAGTATTCGAGCGTATCCTCGTGCTGCCGGTCGCCGATGTTGTATAGATTCTGCACGCTCACGATCGGGACG
>CAXTUV010000026.1:10514-14451 GCA_964247445.1 uncultured Acidobacteriaceae bacterium
ACCTCGGACAGGCCCACATGGCGAATCTTGCCCTGGTCGCGGAGCTGGGCGATGATGCCGAGCGACTCCTCGACCGGCACCTGCGGATCGATGCGATGGAGCTGCCACAGGTCGATGCGCTCGACCTCGAGCCGGCGCAGGCTCAGCTCGACGCACTGGTGCAGGTACTCAGGACGGCCCACCGGAGCCCACTTGCCAGGGCCGGAACGGGTATTCGCGCCCTTGGTCGCGACCATGAGACCGTCAGCGTAGGGGTGGAGGGTTTCCGCGATCAGGGTTTCGTTCGTGTCCGGCCCGTAGGCATCCGCCGTGTCGATGAAGTTGATGCCGAGATCGAGGACGTGGTGGAGAACGCGCTTGGCCTCCGCGCGGTCCTTGGGCTCGCCCCAAATGCCCTCGCCGGTGAGGCGCATGGCCCCATAGCCCATGCGATGGACGGGTAAGTCGCCGCCGAGTTGAAAGGTGCCGCTTTCCGCCGCGTTGATTGCTGAGAATGTTGCTGTTGCCATACTTAGTTTGGATGACGCCGGAGCCGGGAAGGGTGCGCTGCTACTCCGCAGTCGCGGGCTGCACGCGCGCCAGTTGCGCCGGGCTGGGAGCGGCTGTCGCGTAGCTGACCCCGAATAAGCACACGAGCGCCGTGAGGAGGGCGGGGAAGATGGCGTCGCGCTCGGCAAGGGCGGCGGGTAGGTGCGCGTGGACGAGCGGCGTGTCCCAGACCACCGTAATGAGCGTGCCGGCCGCGATGGCCGCGACCGCGCCGTTTGCATTGACCCGGCGCGAGTAGAAGGCAGCCAACACCACGGGGGTAAGCGTGGCCGAATAGACCGTATACGCGTATAGCGTGGCCTTGAGGACGGAGCCGGTGTGCAGCGCCTGATACAGCGACCACGCGCCGAGGAGCACGACCGTGAGGCGGGAGACGATCAGCACCTGCTTATCGGTCGCGCGCGGGGCCAGGTAGCGCGAATATACGTCGTTGACCAGGTTGGTCGCGGGGGAGAACAGGTAGTTATTGGCCGTGGAAATCACCTTGGCGAACACCGAGCCCATAAGCAGCGCGCCGAGGAAGGCGGGCATGGAGTGCAGCGCGGTGAAGGCGATGATCTCGCGGCCCTTCGGGGCTGCGTGGGATTGAAGAGCGAGCGAGTGCCCGAGCATCGCGATCAGCACGATCACGGTCTCAAGGACGACTGTCCCGATGATCCAGCCGACGACGGCCTTACGCGCGTCCCGGCCGGACTTGGCTGAAAAGAATTTCTGGTACATGGACTGGTTGCCGAGCATGAGCAGGCAGGTAGGCAGGAACAGCTCCCAAGCTCTGATGGGGGTGTAGTCGCCCAACGCCGTGAAGTGCGAGGGCGGCAGGCTCGCGCGGAACCCGGCCCAGCCGCCGTCGGCGTGGAGTAGTACAGGCAAGGCGAGGAGCAATGTGAAGGTAGCAAGCAGACCGATAAAGAGATCCATGTAGGCCACTGAGCTCATCCCGGCCAGCGCGGTAAACCCGATGACGAAGGCCGCGATGACGTACTTGCCGAGGTCGGGCGTGACGGTGTGAGGGAAGAGCAGCGCCAGGATATCGCCGCCGCCGATGAGCTGGTACGAGGTGATGGCGGTATAGGCGAACAGGATCGCGATGACGCCGAGAACCCGCGCGGCTTGCGAGTAGCGGGCTTCCAGCAGGTCCGGGATGGTGTACTGCGCGAACCTACGGGCGCGTGGGGCGATGAAGTAGATCAGCAGCAAGCCTGCCCAGCCGCCCGCAGGCTGCCACAGCGCGACCAGCCCGTGGTTATAGGCGTTCTCCGCCCCGCCCAGCAGCGAGCCCGAACCGATCCAACTCGACAAAAGCGTAAAAACCAGGACGAACGCCGGGAGGGAACGGCCGGCGAGGAGGTAGTCCTGCTTGGTGCGGGTCCGCCGCACCCGCGCGAGCGAGACCGTGAGGAGGACGAGAAGGATGAGGCCGAGAACGGCGGCGTAGAGGGGGCTCAGGCTGGGCTCCTTGGCGGAAAACCTGAGTGTAAATCCGGCGGTTGCCCGGTGCTCTTCAATGCGGGCTTCAGCTAGTCATCCCGCCGGGTAGCTGGTTCCGTCAGTTTGCTGCGCTTGCGGTACACCCGACGGCCTGCAAGAGATCCGAAGCACCTTCTGATTTGAGGCGCGGCCTGTAGCTGGCTTTTGGGACACCGCCTTTAACACCCGGTCAAGATCTGACCGGGTGTTAAAGGCATAAGCAAACGGCTGCTCGCGTACGACGTGTCGCCTATATCTTAGTAGGTGGCGACACGTAGGATCTGGCCTGCGCCGGCCGCTGCGCCGCCGGCGTTGGAGATGTATAGGGCATGATCCGGTCCGAAGATCATTGCGGTCGGCACGGTAAGTCCGGTCACAATTTCTTCAATGGCGCCCTTGCTGTTTAACCGCACCACTTTACCTGCGCCGGGCATGGGGTACCCGTTTGCAGCCGAAAACTCAAGTACATAGAGCAGGCCGTCCGGGCCGAATTTAATATTCACGATGCTGGTGAAGCCGGCGCGTGAGCCGGCAAGACGCAACTTGCCGAGATCGGACGCTTTCGTTGCGAGGCCTGGTGTCGTGTCGATAAAGAAAACATCGCGGGACAGCGTCGTGATGCGCTCGGTCTGCAATCGGGCCGGGAAAATACCCAAATTGCCGACATACAGGTTGCCCTCACGGAAGGCGATCGTCGTCGGGGTCACGTCGGCAAAGGGTAAAGAAAAGTCATACGTAAGGTGGGCGGCACCGGCCTTGGTTACGCGGAAGATCTGAGCGTGATTCGGCTCGACGGCGAAGAGATCACCATTTTCCGACACGAGCGAATACGGCGACCCGTCAGGCTCATAGTCGTTGAACGAGTTGTAGGCCGGTGGTTGCTGCTTCAGAACGAGGCTTAGATTGGTGATGTAGCGCCAGCTCCCATTATTCAGATCCACGCGGACGATGCCGTTCGGCAGAGTTGGATTGCCGTGGGAACAGCCGCCGCCGGCAAGCAAGGCGTATAGCTCCCCATCCAGGAAGGTGAGGTCCGCAACTCCTAAGATATCTCCCACGGCATTCGCGGCGGATGGAAATCCCGAAGCGACGACGGATTTCGTTCCATTCTGAATTTTGGAGATTTGGGCGGTCGCGCCGCCGGTGTAAGGACCTACCGGAGCGATCACCTGGGTGCAAGCCGCGCCCGTGGAAACCGTGCCTCCTGTTCCTGCTTCGGCGACGTATAAGGCGCCGTCGGGTCCGAAGGCCAGCCCGCGAGGCCGAGTCAGACCGGAAGCGTAAACGGTGGCGTTTGACGGTACCGGAACCTGGGCGACGGCTGGTCCGAACGAAACGGTACATAGGCCCGCCAGAAAGGTCAGCGCATAGTGGCGGAGCTTGAACGAGGTAGTTCCTCCCGATGCGCTTTCAAAGAACCCGAAGATCCACTGTTTCTCCTTACCGATGCTTTCCCGGTAGGCCGCAAGCAGCCAACCGATCAGCGTCTGCCCCGCCATCGTCGGCCTGACAGGTGCCGCGCTCTTCCGCGGAGCGCCTGACATATACTGTGCTCCTGCCGCAGTCGTCACGATCGCCAAGGCGATCCCGCCGGCGAGTCCACTCCGTCCCGCAATTATCCTCGTCATGTCGTCTCTCCTTCCAGCCGCATCCCGGCCGTGCCACGAGAGAACGCCGGGGAGCCGAACCGCGGCAAGGAACCCGGGGTGAACTTAGGGTGTAGTTCGGGTGAACCGCTATCCCTTTTACTTTTAACCGTTCACGCTCTCGGTTCATCCCGGGCGTATACTTCGCCCCAAGAGCACTCCCCGCCCATGCCCGCCGGGATACTTCAGTTCGGCGAGTTCCAACTCGACGGCGACCGGTTTGAGTTGCGCCGCAGGGAAGTTCCGCTGCGCCTCGAACGGAAACCGCTCGAGCT
>CAXTUV010000027.1:0-13905 GCA_964247445.1 uncultured Acidobacteriaceae bacterium
GCGCACGCAAGCTACCGCGCGGACTTCGAGGCACGCTGCCCGGAGGCGGACTTGATGGTCTCGCTCGCGAATAGGCAGCCCGGCTTGGTCGGCGCGCGGCTCACGGGCGGCGGTTTTGGGGGCTGCACCGTCAACCTGGTCGAGCATGCCGCGGCACCCGCGTTCGTCGCCAAAATTGCGAAAGAATACCGGGACGAAACCGGGATCACGCCGGATGTCTTTCTATGCCATGCCTCGGACGGGGTGGGGCGGGTGCTGTGACTTTGTTGTGCTCCGCTGGGAGGAAAACAGGCCGGATGCGGACTGTCCGGCGATAGACTCGGAGGCAACTTCAACAGGGGAGTGTGCTGCGGTAAACGGGGTTGGCTGGGAAACTGGCCATCCGGCGTTCGCCGTAAGAAGCGGCGAACGCCGAATTCCCTAAAGGAGGTTGGCCATGGACATGCATCAGTCCAGTGTTCAAGTGATCATCAACATCGCAGTTGACTGGCGCTGTTGGTTCTCGCTTGCTGTCGCCATGAAGCTGCTGCGTAAGCGGTAGTTGGGTACACCCGGCGTTCGCACTCCGCCGGGTGACTACCTCTCAACTTCTATTGAATAAATCCCTGGCCGATCTGTCAACCCTCTTCGTGCATCTCTCACTTTGAACACAGACAGTTCATCGTCCTGTCACGGTTGCGCGGTATACACGGTTTGGCAGACCGCGCGAGCGGCCGCCTATGGCACACCCAAGGACGGTTCCACCCGATGACACCCAGATATAGGCAGAAAGGCTCGGCCGCCCTTGCCATGGCCGCCCTGCTCACGCCCGGCTTAGCCCTGGCCCAAAGCGCTCCTCAGCCCGCCGTCACCATCGCACCGCCTTCCAATGCCGCCAGCCGCCCGTACGTCATCACGCCGGTCCAGGAAGCCAAGCTTTCCCAAGAGCAAAAGCTGGCGCTGCTCAAGAAGAACATCAAGTATGTGTTTGTGCTGTTTCAGGAAAACCGCTCCTTCGACTTCTACTTCGGCACCTACCCGGGCGCGAACGGTTTGTACTCGCAGCCGGCCTCCGAGACCCCGGGCCTCACCCAGCCGATCGTGAACACCGACGGCACGGTCGGAACCGTTTCGGCCTTCAAAATCCCGCTGACCGTCACGGACGTCAACGGCAAGTCCGTACCAATCTACCCGGCGGACACCGACTCGGTGAACCACTCGCACGCCGCATACATCACCAAAATCGACGTGCAGGGCGGCGTGACCAAGAATGACGGCTACGCGCTCACCGAGGAAGGCGTGCGGCTCGTCAACGGCGTGCCTTCGCGGGTTCCCACGCTCGCGCAAAAGCAGATGGGCGAGCTCGTGATGGGCCATGTCGACTGCGACACCGCGCCGATCCTTTGGAATTACGCCGACCGGTTCACGCTGTTCGACAACTTCCACCAGACCGTGCTGTCCGCGTCGACCCCGAACGCGATCGCGATGATCGCCGGACAGTCGGGCGAAACGCAATGGGTCAAGCACCCGAGTGAGGCCACGACCACGACCGGCTCGAATGGCGTGCCGGTGGTGAGCGACGGCGACCCGTTCTGGGGCTCGCAACTCGACACCACGTCGATCGCAACCAAGCAGCCGGCCAACCCACCCGCCGCGAACCCTGAAATCAACCTGACCTTTGCCACCCTGCCATTGTCTTTCATGGGCTCGGACATCCTGAACACGGTCAAGGGCGACCTGAACTCCGCGGGCGACCTTACCGACGTGGAGCGCGACATCCAGGAGATCGCCGGCAACGGCGTGAAGCCCACCAACTGGGGCTGGTACGAGCAGGGCTACGACCGCGAGTTCGGCGACACCGGCGCGACGGTATCGCACGCGGACTACATCCCGCACCACAACGGGCCGCAGTACTTCGGCTACGTCTCCAACAATCCCGCGGTAGCCTCGCACCTCCATGGGCTGTCGGATTTCGCGGCCGACATCTACAACAAGCGGCTCCCGGCCGAGGGCGGCGTGTACTACGTACGCGGCGGGTTCAACAACCTTCAAGGCCTCAAGCCGGTGGACCCGAACCCGAGGCTCGCGACCGTGTTCAACGGCAACGACGACCACCCGGGCTACTCGGACGTGCAGATTTCCTCCGCCCTGCTCGCCGACGAAGTCGACCTGATCACCTCGAGCCCGTACTGGCCGCAGAGCGCGATCATCATCACCTATGACGAAACCGACGGCGAGTATGACCACGCGCCGGAGATCATCCGCAACTACGATCCGCAGGGCAACCCGCTCGACCAGGGCCCCCGCATCCCCACGATCGTGATCTCACCATATTCGGAGGCGCACGCCGTCGCTCACGAGGCGACTGAGCACAGCTCGGTGATCAAGTTCATCAACCAGGTGTTCGGGCTGGAGCCGCTGGCCGACCTGCCGGACGAGAAGCAAGCCCGGCAGGACGGCTTGAAGCTCTTCGGCCAAGCCTATCTTGGGCCGGCGGATGCAGGCGTGTCCGGCGTAGGCAATATGTTCTCGGCCTTCAGCAACAACCGTCTGCTGGGAACCGCGCCTGTGCTGCCCGCCTCCTACGCGCAGATCGATCCCTACCTGGCGGGTACGCTCCCGCAAGTCGGCAACAACGGCTGCAAGGTGCTGCAGATCACCCCAACCGATGCCGGCCGGCCGAACCCGGTTCCGGCAGACTTCAACCCGCGGCCCGGTGCCACCCCCGGTATCCCGACCTCGGGCAACTGGACGCCGTAACCGTACCGCTTTCGGAAAGGCCCGGTTCGCACCGGGTCTTTTTGACGTGAGAATAGTTCTGAATAAGTACGGAACAGGTTTCTTCCTGAAGGGGCTTTTGAGGAGTCGGCTTCGATAAACAGGGGGCATCCTGAGCGCAGCGAAGGATCTGCTTTTGTCGGCATTGCGCGCACATCGGAAAGCAGATCCTTCGCTTCGCTCAGAATGACACTTTCAGGGTTTTCTTGAGACAGGATTTAGAAACTATGATTCGTCCCGCTCTCGCGGCTTCGCTGCTGCTTGCCGCCTCCGCCGCCCATGCCGGCACCGCTCTTGACCGCGTGCGCGCCGACCGCTCGCTGACCTGCGGCATCATCAAGGAAGAAGAGGATTATTCACGCGCCACCGACCACGGCAACCGGGCGGCCTTTGACATCGATATGTGCAAGGCGGTCGCGGTCGCGATCCTGGGGCCGGGCGCGCGGTTCACTATCAAGGTCTACCCGGACGAGCCGGAAGGCGTCGCCGCGCTCATGAAGGGCGAGGTGGAGCTGCTGCCCACCGCGAGCCCGTCGCTCGCGAACCAAACCGGAGGCCTCGCCTTCGCCCGGCCGACGTTTTACGACGCGCAGGGCTTTGTGCTCAAGACCGACCCCACCGTGCATACTGCCCGCGACCTGGCCGGGAAGAAAGTGTGCTATCTCACCGGCTCCGCGGCCGACGCCGGTCTGCGCGCTTACGCCGCGCGCGAGCACATCGAGTACACCTGGTATCCGTTCTCCGAGGCCGGCGAGATGGAAGCCGCGTTCTTCACCGGCAACTGCCCGGCTGTGACCTCCGATGTGTCCTCGCTTGCAAACCTGCGCGGGATCGACAAAAGCCGTGCGGGCGAGTTCACGATTCTGCCCGACCATATCCGCAAAGACCCGCTCGCGCCTGCGTGGAAGGCGGGCGACCCGCAGTTCGGCGCGGTGGTCGCCTGGACCGTGGAAGCGCTGATCGGGGCCGAGGAGCTCGGGGTGACCCGGGCCAATCTCACGCAGATGAAAGCGAGCCCCGACCCCGACGTGCAGCTCCTGCTCGGCAAGCCGCTCTCGACCGGGCGGGCGCTCGGCCTCGAAACGCATTGGGCCGCGAACGTGATCGAAGCGACCGGCAATTATGGGGAAATTTTCGACCGCGACCTGGGCGCGAACTCGCCGCTCCGCTTGGACCGCGCGGAAAACCGACTGTGGACGGGAGGCGGCCTCATGTACGCGCTGCCGCCGGGCGAGTAAGCTTCCCGCATGGAGCTGAAGACCGAGTGGGTCGAGGCCAACGGGCTGCGCTTTGAAGTGCTCACCTGCGGTGAGGGCCCGCGGCTGGCGCTGTGCTTGCACGGTTTTCCGGAAATTGCCCTGAGCTGGCGGGAGCAGATGCTCGCGCTCGCGCGCGAAGGCTGGCGCGTGTGGGCGCCTAACCAGCGCGGCTACGGCCGGACTACCCGGCCGGAGAGCATGGAAGCGTACGCGATCGAGGAGCTGATGGCCGATGTCGCGGCGCTAATCGACGCTTCGGGCGCGAAGGAGGTCGCGCTGCTCGGCCATGACTGGGGCGGCATTGTCGCCTGGTGCTTCGTGACCCGCCGCCTGCGCCCGCTCGTGAAGCTGGTCATCATCAACGTCCCCCACCCGGTCTGCTTCCTGCGGGCGGTTTCTTCTCGGGCGCGGCGGGGCCAAACCAATCGCTGAAATGCTCCTGCGCACCTCCACCCAACCCCGAAGTTTCCCGCGCGACTTGCTCGAAGCCACGCGCGCGAGCGCCGCCGAGCCGGGTGCCCTGCGCGCGATGCTGAGCTGGTATCGCGCTTTCCTCCAGGGCGGCGGTCTGCGGCGGCAGCTGCGGCTCGGCTTTCCCGTCATCGAGGTGCCCACGCTACTCCTGTGGGGCGAGCAGGATGTCGCGCTCGCCAAATACACGACCGACGGCACCGGCGAGTTCGTGCGCGACCTCCAATTGGAGTTCCTCCCCGGAGTTTCGCATTGGGTACAGCAGGATGCCTCGGAAGCCTGCAGCCAAAGCCTTCTTCGCTTTCTTAACGGGGCTGCGGAATCGTTCAAACGTCAGCAGTGAGAGTGTGCGACACAGAACCTCCAGTCTGCCTCGCGGCATCTCAAACGCTGAGGCCAAGTACGCGTTCGTTGAAGGGGAGTCATGGGTTTGCTTGAGAAGAAGGTCGCGCTGATCACCGGTTCGGGTTCCGGCATCGGCCAGGGTATCGCCAAGGAGTTTGCCCTGGAAGGCGCAAAAGTCGTCATCAATTACATCGGTGCTTCCGACGGCGCGGACAAGACGCTGCAAACGGTAAAGGACGCCGGTTCCGAAGGCATCACCGTCCAGGCTGATGTCACGAAGGCGGAAGACAGGCAAAAGCTGATCGATGAAGCCTACGGTAGTTTCGGCGCGCTCGATATCTTGGTTAATAATGCGGGTGTTGAGAAAAGATCAGCATTCCTTGACGTCAAAGAAGCTGAGTACGATGAGGTTCTCGGAATCAACTTGAGAGGTCCTTACTTTCTTACGCAGCTGTTTGTTAAAAAGCTGTTGGAAGCAAAGAAGCCGGGCCGCATCGTGAATATCAGCTCCGTGCATGAAGACATGGTCTTCCCCGGCTTCTCGACGTACTGCATCAGCAAGGGCGGCATGCGCATGTGGATGCGCGACCTCGCGGTCGAGCTCGGACCGATGAACATCACGGTCAACAATATCGCCCCGGGCGCGATCGAAACGCCGATCAACGAGCGCATGATGGGCGACAAAGCAGAGCTCCATGCCCTGCTCCAAAACATCCCGCTGAACCGCATGGGCAGGCCTGCGGATGTCGCCAAGCTGGCCGCGTTTCTAGCATCCGAAAATGCTGAATACATTACCGGTTCCACGTATGTAGTAGACGGCGGCTTGATGCGGAGCTACCACGAGCAGTGAGGAGAGTGTGATGGGTTGGTTGAAAACAACAGGGCTGGCGGCTGCGGCGACTTACGGAACCTGGGCCGTGCTGCGTCGGGCGGAAGAGCGGGAGCAAAACCGCGGTCTGCTCGCGGGCAAGCGCGTCGTCATCCTGGGCGACGGCTTCGCCGGCATGGGCGTCGCCCAGGAGTTGGCCCGGCTCCTGCCCGAGGACGGCAACGGGGAAATCCTACTCATCGACATGGACAACTACCTACTGTTCACGCCCATGCTCACTGAAGCCGCGGGCGGCGAGCTGAACCAGCAACACATCGTGAGCCCGGCGCGGGAGCTGCACCGCCGCGTGAGCTTTGTCCAAGGCCGGGTCACTGCGATTGACCTCGAAGCAAAGTCCGTCATCGTGCAGGCCGGTCCGGCGGGGCTGGAATCAACCGAAAAGACCTACACGGCGGACGTGCTCGTCATCGCGCTCGGCTCAGTGACCAGCTACCACGGGCTGCCCGGGGTCGAGCAAAACTCCATCCCGATGAAGCGCTTGGAAGACGCCGGCGCCGCGTTCAACCGTGTGTCCGCCTGTCTGGAGCGCGCGGCGGTTGAGGACGACCCGGCGAAGCGGCGCGAGCTGCTGACCTTTGTTGTCGGCGGCGGCGGATACACGGGCGTGGAAACCATGGCCGCCATCAACGACCTGGTCCGGACCTCGGTTGAGAAGCTGCCGAAGATTGACCCGAGCGAGGTACGCACGGTTCTGGTGCACCCCGGCAAGCGGCTGCTGGAAGAAATCACGCCCGTCCTCGCTGAGTTCGCCATGGAAGAGCTCAAAAAGCGCGACGTGGAAGTGCAGCTCAACGCGAGCATCGCTGAAGCGGGGCCGGACTTTGTGCAGATGAAGGATGGCGACCGCATCGCAACGCGCACCCTGATCTGGTCGGCGGGGGTCATGCCGAACCCCGTCCTCGCGGATACGCCGGCAAAGAAGGGAAAGCATCGCGGCATTGAGGTGGACAGCTGCTGCCGGATTCCGGGCTTCCCCGGTGTTTGGGCGCTCGGTGACTGCGCCGAGGTGCCGACGCCCGATGGGCAGGGCACCTACGCGCCCACCGCCCAAAACGCCACGCGCGAAGGCAAGCTGGTGGGCGGCAATATCGTGCGCGGCTTCCGCGGCGCGCCGCTTAAGCCGTTCCGTTTCACCCCCGTCGGCGAGCTGGCGCTGGTCGGGCGGCGCACCGGCGTTGCGCGGGTATACGGGCTCAATTTCTCGGGCTTCATCGCTTGGGCGATGTGGCGGGCCATCTACCTAGCCAAAATGCCCGGCCTGGGCCAGCAAAGCCGCATCCTGACCGATTGGGTGCTCGACGTCCTGTTCGGGCGCGAAGCCGCGCCGCTTGCGACAGCGAAGGCACCGATCAAGTAGGGCTGCCGGCACCGTCAAGGTGTAACCGCGTAAAGGACGGCGGCATGGGGCGCGAGTGCCAGCCGCAGCCCTCCCTGCGTGCCCAGGTCGCGGCGCGTCCACAGGTCGCGCACCGCCGCCTGCCCGCTCGGCAATCCCACCTGCGCCCATTCGAGGTCGATCTGTTTCCGCGTCGCACCCACATTAAATACAGCCACATACTTCGTAGCGGACCCCGGCTTGCCCGCGAGCCAGGCAATGGTGTCGCCCGAGGACAGGACTTGCCGGCCGCCCGTGCTGTGCTGATCGACGGCAAGCACCTCAGGGTTGCTGATCAGCGCGAGGTCCGCCGGGCTGCTGCTGGGCAGGTCTCCGCCGTACATCAAGGGCGAGCGAAAGATGGCCCACAGCGTCACCAATGTTTTCTGCTCATCGGGCGTGAAGTTGGTTTCGCGAGGCTCGCCTACCTCGGCCCGCAAGCCGATCCGGCCCAGCGGCAGCATGTCGGCATCGGGCCAACTGCCCGGCGCGACCCACGGCTCCCAAGCGTGCGTATACGTGAACTGCTCCCGGAGCTTCGGCCAGCTGTCCCAAAAGTCGTTGGAAATGCGCCACATCTCCGCATGCGCGCGCAGCTCGTCGTGCTTGGCCGGCGGCGCGGGGCCGGGCGAAAGGCTCAGCACAATCGGCCTGCCTGTCTTGCGCAGAGCCGTGCTCAGGGCGTGGATTTCCGCCGCCTGAAACGGCTGGCTCATGTCGTCCGCCTTGATAAAATCCGCGCCCCAGGCTGCGTACAGCCGCGCGATGGAGTCGTAATAGTCCTGCGCGCCCGGCTTCGCCATATCGACGCCGTAAGTGTCCTCCATCCCCTTCCAATGGCAAACATTTGTTTTGTCCGCGATGTCGGCGGCCCGATACCTGCTTCCCTCTATGGGCAGGTTGCGCTCCACGGCGCGACGCGGAATGCCGCGCATGATGTGGAAGCCGAACCGCAAGCCCTTGGCATGCACGAATGCGGCAAGCGGGCGAAAGCCTGCCCCGTGCGCCGCGGAAGGAAAGCGCTCCACGGCTGGGACAAAGCGTCCATATCCGTCCAAGCTGACCTCGCCTCCTGGAATGTAGCCGTGGCTCTTGGGGTGCGGGACATACCATTCGATGTCGACGACGATGTACCGCCAGCCGAGCGGGGCGAGCTTGGCCGCCATGAAATCCGCGTTTGCCTCCACTTCGCTTTCGCGTACGGTGGTTCCGTAGGCGTCCCAGCTGTTCCAGCCCAAGGGCGGCGTGGGCGCGAGTTGCGAAGCCGGGTTGGGCGTGGGCGGCGCCCATGCGATGCCGAATGCCCAGAGCAGGAAAAGGAAAGCCGGCTTAGTGCCGATCATCGACTGCCTCCTTCGCAGGGTAGATTAGTCCGGTGCCTGCGTCCATGAGTGATCTCCCTGCCGGAACGGCGCTTCAGGGTGTCAACGCCTGCGCCTTGCCCCGCTCCGCGGCGGCATCGGCTGCCTTGCCTTCCCGCTCGAAGGCCTCGGCAAGCAGCGTGTGCGCCTCGCGGAGGTTCGGCGCGGCGGCGATGGCGGTTTTCAGCTGCGTTTCCGCTTCCGACGGCTTGCCCTCGGCCAACAGCGCGCGGCCGCTGCGAAGCGCGAACTGGGCTTTTTGCGCCTCGACCCCAGCCCGATTCAGGTCCGCGGCCTGCTTGCGCTCCGCCGCCGCTCCCGGCCCGTCGCCGCTTTCGGCCAGGATCGACCCGAGCGTGACATGCGGGCCGGGGTCCGCGGGCTTCAGCGCCGCCGCTTTCTTCAGGGCCTCAGTCGCCTTTGTCTGATCTCCCGCCTGGTGGTACACCGTGCCGAGCGCCTCCCAGGCGTCGCCATTCTCGGGGCGCAACGCGACATTGCGCTCCAGCTGCTTGGCAGCTTCGGCGAAGTCGCCCCGCTGCATCGCGATCACGCCCAGGGTGTAGGAAGGGTCGGGCAGCTCGGGGTTCAGCCGCTCGGCCTCGGCGAACTCCGGCACGGCTGCCGGGAGGTCGTCCTTGAGCTTGAGCGCGAGGCCCAGGTCGTAGTGCAAATGCGCACTAGCAGGCTCAAGCGCCAAGCCCGCGCGAAACTGCTCGATGGCCTGCTCCAAGCTGTTTGCCTGGAGGTACGCGACGCCGAAGTCCTCGCGCAAGGTCGCGGTCGCCGCGCCTACGGCCAGCGCGCGCCCGTATACGCCAATCGCCTGCTTCGCGTCCCCGGTCTGCACCAGAGCCAGCCCGTAGTTGGTCAGCACCTCCTGGTTCCGGGGGCGCGCACCCGCCGCATCAGCGAACAACGGGAGTGCCCCCGCGTCATCGCCGCCGTTTTGCAGCGCGAGGGCAAGCGCGTAGGTCGCATCCACATGGACATCCCCGGCTTTCGGCGCGAGCATCAAGGCCCGACGCAGTGAGGCTACGGCCTCCGCATCGGCCCCGGTCGCGGACAGCGCCCGGCCCAGTTGGAGCGCGTACACGGCGTCACCGGGCGCGAGGCGGACGGCTTCGCGCAAAGGCGCGATCGCTTGCTGCGGTTGGTCTGCTTTCAACAGCAGCGATCCCAGATGATACTGCGCCACGGCCAACCCGGGGTCGAGCGCGACGGCTTGCGAAAACTCCGCAGCCGCGGCCTGGAGATTGTCCGCCTGCGCCAGCAGGGCGCCCGCGCTGTCGTGCAGCCCGGCATTGTTGGGCGTGGCGGCGATGGCGCGCGTCAGCACAGCCGCGGCCGCTTGCTGCTTCCCAAGCGCCAGGAGCGCCCGCGCATCCGCCTGCGCGTCCTCGGGCGCGAGCGGGTCGGCCCCGTCATGGTCGGCGGCCTTGAAGGCATCGGCCGCCGATGGGTAGTGTTTGAGCTGCTCCTGCGCGCGGCCCAGCGCGGCGGCGGCCAGGGCATCCTTGGGGTCCAGTTCGCGCGCGCGTTGGAGCTCCGGCACGGCGGCTTGCGTTTGCCCTTGCGCCAACAGCACCGAGCCCAGCGCCGTATGCCCGGCCCCCACGCGCGGAGCGAGCCGGACCAGGCGCTCAAAAATCGTGCGCGCTTGCACCAGATTGCCGGCCTGGAAAGCCGCGTAGCCTTGGCTGTATAGCGCGCCTGCTTCGGGCGGTGGAGCGGCTTGCAGCAAAGCCGCGAGTATGAGGGACACCATCCCGTTATTCTCGCCCGCGTCTACTCGACGCTCGCGATCCACGTCCCATACGCCGGGAGCGCGACGCCGGTCAGCGACGTGTGCCGGCGCATCCGTCAGCAGTGTCTTCACTTGTCCCTTACCCGCGTCGTCGAGCGACACCGTTTGCGGCCCCGGCGTGCAATTCATCGCGACCACGATCGCTTTTCCGTCCGCACCCTTGCGCATCCACGAGAGCACGGACGGGTTGCTCGTATCGAGCATGCTCATCGCGCCGTCGTGCATGACCGGGTTGTAGCGCCGCATGGAAATCAAGCTACGGTACCAGTTCAGCAGCGACCCCTTGTCGCTTGCTTCCGTGTCGACGTTGACGGTTTTATAAGTCGTTTCAACCGGCAGCCAGGTGTGCGGGTCGGTGGAGAAGCCGGCTTGCGGGCCCGCGCTCCACTGCATGGGCGTCCGCTCACCGTCGCGGCCTTTCTCGGTCGGCCAGCCGGTGCGGCCCACCGGGTCCTGCACGTCTTCCCTACGCTTGGGCGTGGCTGTGTACATCCCCAGCTCCTCGCCGTAATACATCAGCGCCGAGGCTTTGCTGGTCAAAAGCGCCGCCGCGATCACCCGCGCAATCTGCGGGTCGTGCGCGCCGTCGCCTAGGCGGTCCCAGGAGCGCGGGTTGTCGTGGTTGTCGAACACAAACAGTGGTTGGTTGCCGTCGATCTTGGTTTCCGCGTCGTTGATCAGCTGCCGCAGCATTCCGGCATCGAGCTTTTTCTGGAAACCGACCTGTAAGTCCATGGGCAGCTGCAGCTCGTCATGCTTCGCGCCGCCGTACCAGCGGTTCAGGTCTTCGGCGCTTTTCAGGTAGGTTTCGCCGATCAGGACGCGGTCGCCGGGGTAGGAGTTGATGAGCGCCCGCAAGCGCTGCATGGCCCCATGCACCTCGGGCAGGTTGTCGTAATTCGACTTATCCTCGTTCGGGTCGCCCAGCTTGGTTTTGCCCGGCAGGATCTTGGCGTCCGCGAGGTTCGCGTCCTCGTACATCGTCGGCACCGCATCCAGGCGGAACCCGGCGACGCCCCGGTCGAGCCAGAATTTGATCACGCCGAACATCGCCTTTTCCACTTCCGGATTGCGCCAGTTCAGGTCCGGCTGTTCGTTGTAAAACCGGTGATAGTAGAACTGTTTGGTTTTCGGATCGTACTTCCAGGCCGACCCGCCGAACTCCGACAGCCAGTTATTCGGCGGGATCGGTTTGCCGTCCGCGGTGAAGCCCTTGGGGTCACGCCAGATATACCAGTCGCGTTTCGGATTGGTGCGCGAGCTTTCCGACTCAACAAACCACTGATTCTTATCGGAGCTGTGATTGATGACGAAATCCAGGCATACCCGGACGCCCTTGGCCTTCGCCTCGGCCAGCATCTTGTCGAAGTCGGCCAGGGTGCCGTACTTCGGGTCGACCGCCTCATAGTCCGAAATGTCGTAGCCGAAGTCGACCTGCGGCGAAGGATACATGGGCGACAACCAGATGGCGTCGTAGCCCATGTCGTGCACGAACTGCAGGCGGCTCGTAATCCCGTTCAGGTCACCGACGCCGTCCCCATTCGAGTCCTGGAACGAGCGCGGGTACACCTCGTAAATGAGCGCATGCTTCCACCACGGATCGCCCGAGGCGGCTGAAACCTTGGGAGCGCCCGCGCCTGCCGCCACTAGCAGACCTGCCGTTACTGCGATGCTCACCCCTGCCCGTCGCTTCATCACGCCACCTTCCGTTCCGGCCGCGGCTCCTCGGCTGCGGCTTGATCGCGAGGAGCATATCACCTCAGGGCCACAACTGTGCAGAGGCTTCCGAAAGCACATACCAAATCAGGGAAAGTCGGTGCTTCGCTCCGCGGCAGTTTCTGTGCAGCTGACGAGGTACCACTCGTAAGTTATTCATTTAACTGCTGTAACCGTCTTCCTTGAGTTGCTATAACAAATTTGGAGTTACTCAAGCAAAATGCATTACAGATTTCCGTTGACAGTTCTCGCGATGGGTAAGTACGGTGTGGGCGACGTTCGGCCAGCGTTCCGCGCCGCCCTGAAATGACCTGCGAGGGTCCGGCGCTCCAGAGTTTCACCGCAGGCCGTGCGCTTCGGCACCCGCAGGTGTTTAGGAGGCGGTAGCAATGAGAGTCGCAAGCAGCATGACACGATTAGGGATGGCCGCCGTACTCTGCTCAGGCGTGTACCAGGCACACGCGCAGGCCGTGTTCGGCTCCATCACCGGAACAGTCCAGGACGCGTCGGGCGCGGTAGTCCCGAACGCAAAGATTACCGTTACAGACACCGCGAAAGGCATCGCGGTTACAGCGACCTCGAACGAGAGCGGTGAATTCACAGTCGGCCACCTCATCCCCGACCCGTACAGTGTCAAAGTGGAGGCGCAAGGATTCACCAGCTTCGAGCAAACGGGCATCAACGTCGTGGTCGACACCTCCACCAAGATCGACGCGGCCCTGCAAATCGGCTCGGAAGCGCAGGTCGTCGAGGTCAAGTCCGATACGGTCCCGCAGCTGAAGACCGACAACGCCGACGTGTCCTCAAGCCTGGACGCCAAGCAGATCGAGGACCTGCCCATCCCGGGCCGCAACGTTACCGGCCTCCAGCTTTTGCTGCCCGGCGCGCAGCAGCTCGGCTTTTCGCACGCTGCAAGCGAAAACCCGCAGGGCTCACTGCAAATCCAGGTGGACGGGCAAGCTTTCGGTGGTACGGCATTTGAGCTCGACGGCACCGACAACCAGGACCCGATCCTGGGCATTATCGTTATCAATCCCAATCCGGACTCGCTGACCCAGCAGAAGATCGCGACGCAAAACTTCGACGCGGAGTTCGGCAAGGCGGTTTCGGCGGTGGTAACGGACCAAACGAAGTCGGGTTCGAACCGGTTCCATGGCTCGGGCTTCTGGTACCGCGAATCGGCGGCACAGCTGGCGCGCGACCCGTTCACCCAGGGTCCGATCCAATTGCTGAACAGCCCCTTCCCGCAAGCGTTACGCTCGCAGTTCGGCGGCTCGGTCGGAGGCCCGATCAAGCGCGATAAGGCTTTCTTCTTTCTTGACTACCAGGGCTTGCGGCAGAAGGTGGGCACCACCAATCTGCAAACCGTGCCTTCGGCGAACGTGATCTCCAGCTGCCTCGGCCAGACCATCGGCACGGGAGCGAACGGGACTCCGGGCTGCGACTTTTCTGAGTACGGCACGGCGGCGCTGGGTGCGGCCAACGGACGGAACATCTACGACCCGGCCAACGGCAGCGCCCAGTTTCCAAACAATGTGATCCCGCTGGCGCGTGTATCGCCGCAGGCGCAAGCGCTGTTCCGCTTGCTGCAGCCCTATCGTCCGAACACCCTCACGGACCAGACGTACCGCGGCTTACGAAACAACTACGCGGCCAGCGGCATCGGTTCGCTCAACAGCGACCAGTGGGATGAGCGCGCCGACTATCAGGTGAAGGAGAACATCCACGCCTTCGAGCGGTTCAGCCGCTTTACCGACATCCTGAGTGGGCCGACGATCTTCGGCGCGGCGGGCGGCGCGGGCTTCGGCCTCGGCGGGTACGGCGGCACATCGCAGGGCGCGAACGACTCGGCGGCCGCGGGCATCGACTACGCGATCAATGCAAAGCTCGTCACCGACATCCGCGCGGGCTACTACCGCTATAAC
>CAXTUV010000027.1:13915-14393 GCA_964247445.1 uncultured Acidobacteriaceae bacterium
TACGACCAGAACGTGCAATTTGCAAACCAACTCGGTATTCCCGGG
This sequence comes from uncultured Acidobacteriaceae bacterium, assembly GCA_964247445.1. Lineage (GTDB taxonomy): Bacteria > Acidobacteriota > Terriglobia > Terriglobales > Acidobacteriaceae > EB88. Next base: position 13,961 of record CAXTUV010000027.1, read on the forward strand.
CTGAACCTGGGGACCTTCTTTACAAGCGGCTCGCCGTCGTTTCAGCTGTCCGAGGTCGGACAGTCAGGTAATTCACAGGCCGCTCCTCCCCAAGCGCAAGGTCCTCAATACGGGGCGGGCTTAAATGTAAACCGCTGCAACTGCCCCCTGACGGAGCGCGAGGACCAGTACCAGATCGTGAACAACTGGACCCGCACGATCGGAAACCACGAGGTGAAATTCGGCGGCGACCTGCGGTACGCGCGCAATCTGCGCGTGCCGAGCGACCAGGACCGGACCGGCATTCTATACTTCTATCCAGGACCTACCTCAAACCCCGGCATCACCGGCACCGGAGTCAACCAAGGCGTACTCGGCTTTGCCACCTTCGCCCTGGGCGATGTATCGAACTTCTCCCCCGTTGTCAGCACATCCACCAATGCGAAGGAGTTCC
>CAXTUV010000028.1:0-5154 GCA_964247445.1 uncultured Acidobacteriaceae bacterium
TACGGACTAGTGTGACCCCGCCCTAGCGACAAGAAATCCCAGGGTTTTACGTTCGCGCTTGAAACGTGAGCTCCACCCTGAAAACGGAATCCTTAGCCCGTCATTCTTTTGCTCCGGTATCCTGGCCGTCTTTAAGGAAAGGGAGTTGCACGATGCCGAATACCCGGCCAGTCCTCTTCTCACCGCGCCCTTGGCTTATACCGGTACTTGTCATTGCCATGCTCGTCGGCATGGCTGTTCAGATTGCCGCTGCTGTCCACGGGGAGTCGCCCACCTGGGACGAAGGCGACCACCTCTTCAGCGGGTTCATGTCCTTGCGCACCGGTGACTTCGGCCTGAATCCCGAGCATCCGCCCATGGCGAAAATGGTTGGTGCCCTTCCGCTCGTGGGCCTCGACCTGAAGCTGCCCAAGCTGCAAAACCGCTTCTTCAAAACGGAAGCCTATGACGACGGCCGCAAGTTCCTTTTCGGCAACGCGCCCCCGCAGTCTATGACGGAACCGCTGCGCATGAGCATGCCGGCCGGCCAGGGCTACACCGGCCAGCAGCTTATTTTCCGCGCCCGTCTTGCCATGCTGGTCTTTCCCCTGTGCATGGCGCTGCTTGTTTTTCTTGCCGCGCGCGAGATGTTCGGCCCAGCCGCCGCCCTGCTCGCCCTGTTTCTCACCATTTTGGAACCGAACCTGCTGGCCCACGGCTCCTACGTAACAACAGATACAGCTGCATCTTGCTGCTTCCTCGGTGCCGTTTATACCCTTTACCGCTTCTGTAAGCACCCGTCGTGGCGGCGTCTTCTGGTGGTGGGTGTTGCGAGCGGCCTTGCCCTCGCTGCCAAGCACTCCACGGTCTTCCTGCTGCCTATGTTCGTGGTCTTGATCGCGGCGGAGATCCTTCTGCGCTCTCGCGCCCGCCGCGCGGGTTTTCCCGCTGCTACAGCGCCCGCCGACACCGCCGCAGGCGAAAGCAGCCGCCCCTACGAACCGCCCCTGAAGCCTGCCGCGCTTTCACGAAAAAGCGCCGTCCTGCGCGATACCGCCACACTCTACGGCTCCTTAGCGGCAATCACAGTGGTCGCCGTTCTTGTTCTCTGGTGCTTTTACGGCTGGCGGTTCAGTATCCGCCCTGCCAACCTCACGATGAATCCGTCGCTTGCCGTCGCATGTTCGCAGATTCGTCCGGTCGAGGGCAGGATCTTGATGGGACTCGCCCACATGCGCATTTTGCCCGAAGCCTACCTCTACGGCTTGGCTGACATCCGCAATCTCAGCAATACCTGGCCCAGCTATCTGTTCGGCCATGTGTATGCGCACGGTGTCTGGTACTATTTTCCCATCTCCCTGCTCATCAAGAGCACTCTTCCGGAGCTGATCCTGCTGGTGCTCGCCTTCCCCGCCATTGCTCTCGGCAAGCTCCGCCGCACCCGCGAAATCATCTTTATTGCCGTTCCCCTCGCCGTTTATCTCGCGGCAGCCATCCCGAGCGGCCTCAACATCGGCATGCGCCACATTCTCCCGCTTTACCCGCTCGCCATCATCCTTACGGCCGGCGGTGTCACCGCGCTCACCCGCGAAAGCCGCCCGTGGCAAGGCATCGTTGCGTTTCTACTCTGCTTTCAGGCCTTCACCTCGCTGCACGCTTTCCCCAACTATCTCGCGTACTCCAACGAGGCTTTTGGCGGCCCGACTAATACCTACAAGTACCTGACCGACAGCTCCGTCGATTGGGTTGAGCAACTTGTCGCCGTCAAGGCCTACGTACAGCAGAACAACATTCGTGACTGCTGGTTTGCTTACTGGGCCTACCCTGCTTTCCGGCCTGCGGATTACGGCATTCCGTGCCGCGAGTTACCGACCTGGGACAGCATGACCGGGGATGAAATTACACCCGTGCCCACGACCATCACGGTACCAGTCAGACTCAGCCACGGCTCACGCACCTGCTACGACTATCGCTCAGCCATCCTTAACCCGCTCGCCCGCTTCGTTCCGCTTAAGCCTATCGCTGAGATCCAGGACGGCGTCTTCGTCTACAACGGCAGCTTCTCCGTCCCTGAACTTTCTTCGATGTCCCACCTTGCCCTCAGCCGCATTGCCCTGAGAAAGAACGACATCACCGCTGCAATTACCGAGGCCGAGGCCGCTGTCAGCCTCTGGCCGGACGGCTTCGAGCAGCACGAACAGCTTGGCGCAGCCCTGAACGCGGCCAACCGCAACCTCGAAGCCCGACAAAATTATCAGATCTCCATGAACCGCCTCACGCACGATATGGAACCGAGTGCCCGCACCTTCTACACCCCTGACCTCAAAGCAAAGATAGCCGGGACCCGGTAGCACCTATTTGCAGAGGCTGGCAAACACCCGGAAGCAGCCGCCTACCGATGTGCTGCTCAGTCGTGAGATCGCTTTTCCCTTGCGGGAATGAGGGCGCTGAAGCGGTTCTGCTCCGGCGGGAGAGGGCAGGTACTGGGTGTAGGCGTAAGGCCAGTTGCCGGCTTTGTTGAAGTCAATGATGACGGTGCCGGGCGCTTTCAGGCCGTTTGGGGGCAAATCCGCCGACGGCTCGCGGCCCGCGCCGTGGGTGGGCGTGCACTACGAGCACGACATATCCCGGGGAAGGCATGACGAGCGTGGTGCCGAGGACGGTTGCCATATGGACCTGGTGTGGCGTCGTGTACGAAACCCACTTGGCGGCAAGTCGGTAAGTGGGGTTCACGGGATAGAATCTCAGCCCGTGAAAAAGGCGGAGATCGGCAACAGCGCCGCGGAGTGGTCGGGAACCTTCGACGCAGGAGCGCAAGGTACATTTTCAATTTGACGCCGCCTCGTCCGCGGCACTGCCAAACACCGCAGCTGCTCCGGAGACTCGAACTACCGTGCGGAGCGAGGCAGCAGCGCCGTTCGCCGGTTTCTAAGGACAGAGGCGAGCAGAGCACAACAGAAGAGGGCAGCCAGTACGCCGGAATGCTTCGCCAGGCCGTCCACCACGCCGTCTATCGCAAGATCGCGAGAAAACGTGCGTTCGACCACCCAGCCGAGCGCGGCTGTTCCCGCGAAAGCGGCACCGACCAGCCGGAAGGGTGTGTAGAAGCGGGTGCGGCTCAGCAGAACCAGGGACGGCATGGTGCAAAGAACAACGGCAAGCTGCATCGCCTCGATCCCGACATTGAAGGCGAAGATGCCGGCGACGCGCTCCCAGCGGTGAAGTCCGAGCTCGGCCAGCGTCGAAGCGAAAGCCAACCCGTGGATGAGGCCGAAGCTTCCCGCGAGAAAGGCTTCACGCCCCGGAAACAGCGGCCGTGCCGCATGGATGGCTGAGACCAGAATGGAAATGGCAATGAGCACCTCGATCGGCCGGCCGGGAACATGGACGATGCCGGAGGCGGCCAGCGCGAGGGTAAAGGAGTGCCCAAGGGTGAAGGCGGTTACGATTGCGAGGATGCGCGTCCATGACTGGCGAATGCCGCCGAACTCGGCCCAGCGGCCGCCCCGGTAGAGAAAAGGAGCCGGCAGAAGAAGGGCGAGCAGAAACAGCAGGTGGTCTGTCCCTTCCGCGATGTGCCGCACACCGAGGTGAAAGACGCTGTCGAACCCGCGTAGCCAGCTTCCCGCACCGCCTTCGATTTCGAGGGAGTGATCCGCGCCGTCAATGACGCCGACCAGGTCAGGTTCGTTCGCGAATGTGCTGCTTGCCCAGTCGGAGCGCACCGACATGAGCACAACTTGCGAGGGCAGCGCATCCGTGATCACGCCGTCCTCGAAGACAAGCCTTCGGGCCGACGCGCCCTCGGGAGGCGCGAGCAGGAGGTGCGCGACCACGTACGGCGCTCCATCGATGAACCTCCATTGTGGAGGGCCGGCAAGCCGCACGGACCAAGCGACCTGCTCCGGCGTTCGGACCTTCACACGCGCAGTCACATAGCGGCCGAGTTCCTGCTGGTAGGAGCCGAGATTTCCTGGAGCTGGCGGATGGCCGAAGACCCGACTCAAGCGAGAGGCCGGCATCTGCAGCTCCGCTCCTACCGTGTTGCCGTTGAAATTCAGCAGCACGGCAGTTTGGTACATGGCATGCGCGGAGCGCCTGCCGCGAGCACCGCCGCAACAGCCGAGCCTAGAGCGGTTCAAATCAGTTTCATGCTGTTCCTTGAGGCTTTCGAGCGGTTTACCGGTTGAACTGGTAGCGAAGGTTGAGCGTAGCGTAGGACGCGACCGGCACGCCGACCGGGCGTTCCGCAACAGTCGCGGACGGCGCGACAGCAAGGATTTCAAGCGTTTGGCCTGAGTAGCCGGTGATGTACTGCCCATCGCCGGAGACCGTCCAACGCCCTTCTCCGAAGGACTTGGTGAGCGCAAAGCGAAGCTCCCGGAGGGGCCGGCCTGTAAAGCCGTCGCCGAGCGGCTTTGCCTTGACGTATTCGAACTCAGTCTTCGCAGCCAGCCCGAAAGGCAATCGGCTTCGTTCGAACAAGGCATCGACGATCATGCGCGGCGCTTCCGGCAAGGGCGTTCCGTCCTCGCGATCCCGCGCATCGGCCTCCGACCAGGAGACCCGCCAAAACTGCTCCGCCGTGCGCTGGTTCAGCGCAAGCGTGAGAAACCGGTTCTGGCCAGGTCCGACATCCTCCTGTAAGCCGGTATCCGGGTCGATTTTCGCGAACTCGGCGGATGTACGGACCTGGCTTAGCGTCATGCGGGCCTGCACGCTCCCGAACGACTCCGCCGCGAAGAGCTGGTACTCGCGGGCGCTCGCGAGGAGCTGTCCCCGGCCGCTCCCTCCGCCGATCCGCGGGTCGTCCGCATGGAACGCCTTGGCGAAGCTCAGGCCGAGTTGGGGAACAGCCCCTGCGCGCTGAGGCCCAAACGTCAGATCCACTTTGGGGCTCGTCATACCGGGGCAGGTTTGGAAGGAGTTGGCCACGGTCAGCAGGTCTTGATTTCCGAAGCAAAGTTGATCGCGCCGCAGCCCCGCATACAGGTGAAGCCACGGCCACAACGTGCCGCTGAGCGCGGCGAAGGGTGCGGCCGTGTAGATGGTCAGCTCGTTTTTGCTCACCGGCTTGAACGTCTGCGTGGTCTCGTTCAAGTGCTCCAAGCTCAGGCCGCGTGGAGCTTCGCGCCGGGCTTCTAAACCCGCCAGCAAAACCCACGACTTGGCTAG
>CAXTUV010000028.1:5164-14191 GCA_964247445.1 uncultured Acidobacteriaceae bacterium
CGATGCGGCCCCCGCTATCGTTCGAAATTCCGACTGGCGGATGAGGCCGTCGCCGAAATTGGAACGAAGGTCGAGGCTGTAGGTTCGGAAGAAAACGCCTGTGTTCAACGACCTCTCAGGCGCGATCTGCCACCGGTCCACAAAGGTGAGCAGGGCGGTGTGGGTCAGGTCGGACTGCCGCTCGTCGACCGTTCCTAGAGGTACATCGACGCCGATGGGGATCAAGCCCGTGATGCGGGAAAAGCCGTAATAGCCCGCGCTGAAGAGTGTGAACCGATGGTTGCCGGCTGACCACCCTCGCAGGCCGTTCAGCTTATACTGCTCGCGCTCCTCGGGGCGCTTCAGCCGGCCGTTGCCGAGCAAGGCTTCCACGGCCAGCCAACTCGCGGGTCCAAACGCCATGTGCTTCCCACAGCAACGTCCTTCCCCGTGGTCGAAGTCTGGACCGTGGTCGGCACACCGGGTTGAAGCTCATAGGTCACGGCAAGGTTGACGGCGTGGTCTCCATAGCGGGTGTTGAACGCGCCGCCGTCGACAATGACGCCGCCAAGCACCCCCGCCACCAGGAAGTTCGGGTCGGCATACCCGTTCCCGTGGGCGTTGGCCGTCAGATTGTTCGGCAGCAGAAACTCCGCGACATCGAGGTACTGCGCGATCGGTTCTCCGTGATCGCCGGCCACGCCGGGTGCAAAGTACTGCGGGGCCTTGATGCCGCCCGAGGCTGTTTCCGCGGGATACCCCGGTAAAGAAAGGGGAACACCGGGCCGGCCGGGGTTCGCGTCCACCAGGTCGGCATGGGCATAGCCCTGGGTCGCCGGGTCCGGCGTGAGCGGTTCTCGGTCGGCCGTGACGGTGACGATGTCGCTCGGGCTGAGGTCGATGTCGAATGTCCGGTTCGCGTCGATCGCGAGCTTCACGCGGAACGCGGCGCGGTTCTCGGTCTGCACTTCAAGCAAGCGGGTTCCTCGCGGCACGCGAAGTACGTAGTGCCCTTCGTCGTCGGTGGCGCAGTGCTGGTCGGCGACCGAAACAACGGCGTCCCTGCTCGGGAGGCCCGCCGCGTCATGCACAGTGCCTCGCAGTACTGCCGACCCGCTGTCTTGGCAGTGCAGCTGGGCGATGGAGACGGTAAAGCAGACAGCAATGAAAAGACCGGCTCCAAACTTGAAGATGTTCATTGGAATCAGCCGGCTCCGGGCGGATCTTGAAAGTTCGGGTACCGGCGCGGCTTCGAAAGCAGCGGGTGCGTCGGTACCCGGTCCTGAGTACAACAAGCGGCGGCAGTTTTTCTAGTTCAGGAATCGCCGCCGTAATCGGCAACCTTGTCCCTCCAGATCGTGTGGTAATGGTAGCTGGAATTGAAAACGATGCCGTTCTGGACCACGAACTCGATCCAAACACGCGGCCTGTCGATGCGGATGTAATCGCCTTGCGTGGTCAGGGTGTCGTCGCCGGCATACCCGACGTAGGTCTGGGCGAGGGCGCTTGGATCCTCATAAGTGGCCAGCAAGCTTCTTGCGGTAGAGCCGTCGCTGTCGTCACACCAAGCCTCGATCATGTCTCGGACCTGGCTTTGCTGGGCGGCAGTCAGCGCGGAGTAGAGGACGCCGCGGCCGGTTGTTCCCGACGGGTAGGTTTGGGGGTAGTGGGTGTCGATGCTCGTGGAACCATTGACGCCCTCGACCACATCGTCGAAGGTACCGTTGAGCAAGGCCGCGCTGTTGCCGCTGACCGACTGCGTCAGCGCGTAGGCGGCGGACCTCGGCCCTATGACGTTTGTGCCGGTAAAGACCTTGAAGATATCGGCCGCATACCCGAGCAAGCTGAGGTTGCCTGCGGTGCTGGACAGTCCGAGTTCACCCGCGAACGGGCCTTCCAAGGGAAGGTATAGGTCTCCGGAGACGTTATAGATGGTAGGCTCGGTCCCGATAAAGTACGGGGTGCTGCTGGCGTATTTGCCGTTGTAGGTGTGGTTGAACGCGAAGTGATGGCCCGCGAACTGGAGTTGCCATGGCGAGGTGCTGGACGGCGTCCCGTAAAAGGCGATGTAGTAGTTGCCCGTGCCGAAACCCATCGAGGTGTTGTTTTGGCTGAGAACGTTGTCGGCACCCCGAATAGCCTGAAGCCGCTCATAGCCCTGAATGCTCATGGCTGCCTGAGCAAGCTCCAAGGCCGCGGCAAGCTGCACGCTCGTGAGGCTGCCGAAGGCCAGCCCGTTCCGTGGAACCAGGCTGATGGGAAGGTTGGACCACCGCTCGACGTTCGCAAGCGTATAGCTGAGCTGAAGCGTCGAAAGCTGGGTGGAGGTGAGCGTGGCTTCAAAAGCATCGGCCAAGCAGGTGACACGCTGCGATTCCGAACCGCCGGCGCAGGTGGCCGCCGCTCCATTTGCGGTTACGCCGATGAGGTTATGGCTTGAGTTGCTTGCGGCATAGGTCGCATCCCCGCCGTATATAGCGGAAATGGAGTGAATGCCTGTCGGCAGGGTGTAGCTCGACAGTGTGGCTGCGCCGGAGGCGACCGTCGCCGTACCGAGCGGCGTGGGTCCGTCATAGAAGGTCACGGTTCCGGTAGCGGCCGCGGGCGAAACGGTGGCCGCCAGGTTCACTGCCGTTCCATAGCCGATGATGCTGCTCGACCCCTTCAGGGTGGTGCCGCTTTCGGTCGTGCCGACCGTCGAGCTGCTGGTGCCGCCGACAAATGACCAGCTCAGGCTGGAAGCTTCAAACGCGTAGCGGTGATCCTGGCGAACCGTAAAGGTGGTAAGCCCGGTGGCGGCTCCGAGCGGCTGGATGCAGGCGATGCATCGAGCTGTGTCGTAGGTTTCTTGAACGTGAGGCGGACTGCCGGCTTCACGGGCTCTCCTCTAGATGGGGTGCTGCTAGGTAAACTCACCGGTTCTCCTTCAGGAGCGGTCTTTTGTAGGGCTACAAGTTGAAATCAGGCTTCGAAGCGCAAGGTGCCCTGATCGGGGTACATCCCGTGGAGGTTTCGGTCCGATGGAACAGCTGGAGTGCCGACGATCGACAGGAGCTTTCCGCCACGCTGCCCACTGACGTGCTTACAAAGGAAAAGTTAACGACGTTGCTGCAGGTTTGTAAGCGCGCCGAATGCGAGCCCGGCTTACCCTCCTCTCTTCGCGAGAGCAATGCTGCTCTTCTTGAAACAGCTATAGGTAGGAGGCCAGGACTGATTATAACGTGATGTAACTAGAACCTAGCCTAACTGGGGAGCATGCCAGGCTAAGCCGAAAAGGTTTAGCGAACCAAGCGTGTAAGTTCATAGATCAGAATGATAGCTTCCGCCAAGAGTAGTTAAGGGATGCTTCGCTGCGGGGGCGGGCCGCCCGGGCCGCGCATGCCGACCGGGGCCGGCGTCTTTGTCGGATCCACCGCCGCTATCAGCTCGGCAACGTACCCGGCTTCCGGGCGCTTCGCGTCTACCGCACGAAGCCGGGCGACGGAGGCAGCCCCATTCTGATCCTGGAACACGCCGTCTTCCGTATGCGTGGTCCGGTGAATGCGGTGTCGGGCGTAGGGGTCGCCGCGCATCAGCTCCGCCGCGAACCCTTCCGGGAAGAAGACCTGCCCCGTATGAACTGTGTGGCCATCCATATAGGTGCTGTCGCCGGCAGAGCCTTTGCGGGTGACGACGCGTCCGCCCTCGCGCACCTTGAAATGGATGTGGTTGGTGCGGCCCATGTAAAAGCCCGGAAACACGGTCGCGAATTCAACCCTGCCCTGCTCGCCCGTGGACTGGATGCCGCGCAGAAAGGTCAGCTGGTCGGTGGCACGCAGCGAAGGCGGCCCCGCGCCCTCCGGAGGACCGGGTCTGTTGCCCGGATGCTGCGGGTCGAAACCCGGAGGCGGCCCTGGATGTTGCGGGTCGAAGCCGGGCGGTGGGCCGCCCGGACCTCCGCCGGTGGGATTGATCTGGGTGAAGCCCGCGTAGAGTCCCAGCGCGTCGCAATGCCAAATGTCGACAGCCGCGTTCTGAAGCGGCCGGCAGGTCCGTGCGTCCAGCACAGCTAGCTTGAGCAGAAGGGGAAGGCCGGGCTTGCCTTCGCGCACGTCGCGGCGCATGAGCTCGTCAGGCACGTAGTACGGTCCGACCTCCTGCTCGGCGGCGGCGGTGTTGCACACGGGCGTTTCCGGCGCGAAGCCGAGCGCCCAAGCCGCGCGCTGCAGCTTCCATACCGCGGCAAGCGCGACGCCGCGTTCCAGAAAGCTTCTTCGGCTGACGCTCCACTCTCGGGTCATGCTTCGTCTCCTTGCTGCCTTGGGCTGCCGGGATGGACGAAGTTCTTTTGCGCTTCGATTACAGCGGCTGGATCGTGCCGTCAGACTGCTCGACGATTTCGCACCTGTCGCTCGCGCAGTTTTCGATCAGCTGAGGCCTGGCTTCCGCTCAAAGTTATTCCATACGCGCCGCGTACACAAAACCAAGACACATCAGCGCTGCCCTCAAAATGACCTATAAGCCCAGCCGCAAGTAGTAGGCAATCTTCACAGACTTAGGCGACTGTTGGTTCCGAGCGATCTCAATTTTCACCTCGGTGGCCTTAAAGTTCTGTCATCTCCCCGAGGCATGCAACTCCCCGTTGTGGTTGTCGGGCAAGTGGGTGGGCTTGCGACCGTCGGATTTGGAATAGCATGTGGGTTCTCTGATGGCTTTCTGATGAAAGACAAGGCGAACTATCCAGCAAGCGCCAAATTCATCTTTTAAACCTTTAGTGTGGTTGCACTCCCTGATCCAGCCCGAGATAGGTCGAGCGAGCGCTTACATCGACTGGATCAGTGCCGCGTTTGGGATCGCCGCAGCGCTGTGCGACAACGCGCGCATGAAGGCTGCTTACGACTCCGGCGACGTTTCTATACCGTTTGCCGTAGACGCCCGTGTGGCGCGGAATGACAAGCGACCTGGGCCGGTCATATAGTAAATCTACTGGGCCAATTTCAAATGGTAGGCACGAGCGGATTCGAACCGCTGACCTCTACCGTGTCAAGGTAGCGCTCTAACCAACTGAGCTACGCGCCTACGCGGGGAAAACGGGCGGCATGGCTGCCGCTTGCTTCACTATACATGGCTGTGGCCATGGGCGCAGGCGCAGCCCTCGCCCCGGCGGGCGGCCAAGCCCTCGCGCACCAGCAGCGGCACGGCGAGCAGCGCGGCAAGTGAGTCCAGCCATGCCAGATGAAAAACCGCATGCGCCGCCAAACCGAGCAGGGTTAAGAAAGCGAGGTACGCGCAAGTGGCAGATTGCGCCGCGTCGGCGACCAGCGCTCCGTCGTGCCGCCGGCGGCCTTCGCGCCGCGTCAGGGGGGCGAGCGTGGGCATGATGAGCAGGGCCGCTGCCGTAATGGCCATGCCCGCGCGGCTTACCTCCGGACGCACCTCAAAAACCATGCCAAGAAATGCGATGACGATGACTACGCCGGCTAGGGTGAACAGCAGATTGCCGGCCAGCCGCTCAGCCCGTTGGGGGGCGATGCGGAAGCGCGGCGTATATTGCAGCAAGACAACTCCGGCCGAAACCAGTTCCACCAGGCTGTCTGAACCGAACGCAAGCAACGCCGGGCTGCGCGCATTCACAGCCGAACTCAGCGCGACCGAGCACTCCACGCACATCCAGCCGATTGTCAGCCCGCTCAGCCACCAGACGCGGCGAGAGTCGCCGGTGTGCACTGCGGGATGCGCCGTTGTCGCCATCGAGCCGGTTCCCCTTTAGAAAAGCATCTCACGTAAGCGTATGCGGGCTTGGCGGTATGCCATTTGGTTCGTCGGCGCGGCGGTTTGGTTGGCGGTCGCCGCGCTTTCCTTGCGCTTCCGCATTCCCAGTCGCACCCTCAGCTCATTGGCGATTGCAATCGTCTTTTTCGCGACGGGCATGTTCTTCGCGAACACCCCGCCGCCGAAGCGCTAAAGCATTTCCTTCATGCCGTGCAGCGCGGAAAGCAGCTCCATGTGGCTTTTTCCGATGATGTCTGCACGTCTTCAGTGAAGTGTCTTAGTCGTAACGCTCGAAGATGACCTGCTTCTTTTCCCAGCCCATGCCCACCAAGCGGTCCCGGCTGGCTGAAACCATTTCATTCAGCCCGCATATATAGGCGTGGATATCGAACGGACCCGTCGGGCTCGCTTCCGGAGCACCGCCGCCGCCCGCCATGACCGGCACTTTCTGCTCCGCGCGCGCCGCCACGAGACGCGCGACATGCTCCTGCACGTAGCCGCGCTCGCCCTTCCAGTCAGCTTGACCGCGACTCAGGGTTGACACGTAATGGAAGTTCGGGTGCTCGGCGGCCAGCTTCTCGAAATAGTCCTGGTAGTAGATGTCCGTTTCGTAGCGGGTTCCGTAAACCATGTAGAAGTCTTTCCCCTCGCTGCGGTCCTCGCCATTCTCCGGGAAGAGCCACTGCGCGAAGCCGCGCATCGGCGCGATGCCGGTGCCGGTCGCGATAAATACGCTGTCTACAATCGGTTGGCGCAGCGTAAACAGACCATGCGCGCCGTGGAACTTGACCGTGCCGCCCTCGTTTAGGTCGCAGAGCAGGTTCGAGAAGAAGCCGCCTTCCACGCGATTCACGCAAATATCGAACATGTTTTCGCGGGGAGCGGAGGCGATGGAGTACGCACGGGTCAGCTGTTTTCCGGACGCCGGGTCGTCGGCGACACAGGAAACAAACTGGCCGGGCATGAATGGCATCTCCGGCAGCTCGTCCGCCGCGAACTCCAGGTGAAAGCACTGCGCGACGTCGGAAAGGAGAAGCTTTTTGTCTAGGCGGGCGGTGTAGAGCTGTCTCAAGGCTGTGGGCACTCTCGCTGTGGGATCAGGGTGAGCTTCCAGTGTATCGCGAGCCGCAAGGCGGCTTTATACTTTGGAATCCTTGTCCAGATCGCGAAACTGGTTCAGGATCACCTCGCCCTCCGGAAACACAGCCCGGATTTGCAAATCGCCGCCGATCGCCTGCACGTAACTCCGTAAGGTGCTGATGTACATGTCCGCCCGCCGTTCTACTTTGGAAACGGCACCCTGCGAAACCTGAAGCACGGAAGCCAGCTGCGCCTGGGTAAGGGAGCGCGCGGTACGAAGGTCTTCCAAAGGCATGGCTGCAATTGTGGCTTTCACGCGCGCTTCCACGCGGGCTCGACGCTCCGGGTCCATCTTGGCCCGCAGTTCTTTGAAGTTCCGCGCCATCGTTCGGGCTCTCTTTCTTCAGTTCGTGAAGGTGCCGTTCGTAAATCCTGTCTGCCTTTGGTACTGAGTTTATGTACCAGTCGCTTCTGCCGGTCTTATCGCCGCCCAGTAAGAGCAGGGCAATCCGGCGCGGGTCGAAGGCGTAAAGAACCCGCAGCGGCCGTCCCTCATGCTGGCAGCGTAGTTCGCGCATATTTTTATGGCGGGAGCGGCGGACTGTATCCGCGTGGGGCCGCTTCAAAGCAATGCCGAACTCCTCCAGCAGTCCGACTGAGTAGTCAACGCTTTCCTGCTCATCCGGGTCAAGACTGTCCCACCACTCCTCAAACTCCCTGGTGAACTCGACCCATAAGCCACATACTCAGTACCCAGCGTGGCATGACATTCCGTCAAGGTTATATCGCGTACGGTCCCGTGCAGACCCTTTCAACTGATGCGCTCCAGCGTGGCCCGGTCTTTGTCTCCGCCGAACCATCGTTCCAATGCACGCGCAAACACCGCCTCGCCCCCGCTCGCCTCCGCAAAGAGCGTCATCGACGAGCGAAACTTCAGGTCGTCCGGGTACCCGAACACCTGCTCGGCATCGGCCGCCTCCAGCCTATTTACAATGTCAGTCAGCTCGCGCAGGCGCGGGCCCAGCACGGGATGCGCCAGGTACGCCCGCGCCTCGGCAAGCGAGCCGACGCCGTAGCGCTCAGCCATCGTGCTTGTACCGAGCCCGCGCAGCTGTGGGAAGATAAACCACATCCAGTGTGTGCGCTTTCGGCCCGCGCGCAACTCATCCCGCGCCTGCTCCCACACACCCTCTTGCGCCTCGACGAAACGCTCCAAATCAAATGCATCAGCCATGTGCATTCCGATGCACCCCGGGCAGGGAAGCGAGGGCGCATCCAATTCCGGCAGATGCCCTCCGGAGAACCGACACTTGCCCGCCGAAGCTCCTGACCTCCTTTGCTTCAGCCACTTGCGCTGGGACTTTGTCACCCAGCGGCCGCAGCACCTGCTCACTCGCTGCGCCCGCGACCGTCGCGTCTTTTACTGGGAAGAGCCGCTGCGCGAGGGCGCGGCCTCGGGTTCGGTTGAAATCCTGCGTGAAGCGGAAAACTTGTGGGTGCTGCGCCCGCACCTGCCGCCCGGCACACTGACTTTGGGCGAGGAGGATGCACTCCAAGCCGGGCTTCTCGCGGATTTCTTGAAAGAGTTCGCGGTGAAGCGCTACGTCTGCTGGTATTACACGCCCATGGCACTCGGGTTTTCGGGCGAGCTTATCCCGCTGGCCACGTTGTACGACTGTATGGACGAGCTGAGCGCGTTTCGCGGCGCGCCGCCCGAGCTGCGGGAGCGCGAGCGGCAGCTGTTTGCCCGGGCCGACGCGGTCTTCACGGGCGGCGTCAGCCTGTATGAGGCCAAGCGCGAGCAGCACCCGAACGTCCATGCCTTCCCGAGCTCGATTGATGTGGGGCACTTCCGGCAGGGTGGGGAAGACCCGGTGGACCAGGCCGGAATTCCGCACCCGCGCGCGGGTTTTTACGGAGTTCTTGATGAACGTCTGGACGTGCCGCTGCTCACCGAACTGGCGCGCCTGCGCCCGCACGTGCACTTTGTTCTAATCGGACCGGTCGTCAAGATCGATCCCGCGAGCCTTCCGCAAGCGCCCAACCTGCACTACCTCGGCCCGAAGAGCTATGCCGAGCTGCCCGCCTACCTCCATCACTGGGACGTCGCGCTACTCCCCTTTGCCCGCAATGAGAGCACCCGCTGCATCTCCCCAACTAAACCGCCCGAATATCTGGCCGCCGGCAAGCCTGTGGTGTCCACGCCGATCACCGACG
>CAXTUV010000029.1:0-7545 GCA_964247445.1 uncultured Acidobacteriaceae bacterium
GTGCTGTACCGCGCCTTTGTCTACAACCACCATTTGAACTGGCGCGACCTCAAGGCCGACCGCGCGCGCGCCGGCTACGATACGTTCTTCGGCCTGGACGGTAAGTTCGCGGCAAACGTGATCGTGCAGGTCAAGCATGGGCCCATCGACTTCCAAGCGCGCGAGCCCGTGTCGCCGCTCATCGCCGCGCTCCGCCATACCAACCAAGCCGTCGAGCTGCAAACTACCCAGGAGTACACGGGGCAGCAGCGGCATATGGTTTGGCTTCCCGCGATGTGGAAATGGGTGCTCGACACCGACATGCGGGCCGGGAACCAGGCGACCCCGGTCAAGGCGATCGTGGAAGGCCGCAGCTTCCGCCGACCGCTCGGCGGCTTTGTTTCCGTCGTGAACGCCGGCCTGGACGCGAACTGGCTGCACCACCCCATGGCGGCGGCGAACCTATATGGCTACGGGCGCCTCGCCTGGAACCCGGACGCGGACCTCCATGAAATTGCAGACACTTGGACCCGGCTGACCTGGGGCAATGACCCGGAGGTGGTCCGCACGGTCGATGCCATGTTGCTCTCCTCATGGAGCGTTTACGAGGGTTACACCGGCCCGAACGGCATGGGCACGCTGACCGACATCCTAGGCGTGCACTTCGGCCCGGGAATTGAATCCGCGGAGCGCAACGGCTGGGGGCAGTGGTTTCGCGCCGAGCCGGACGGCATCGGCATGGACCGCACGGTCGCGACCGGAACCGGCTTCATCGGGCAGTATCCGCCGCAGTTGGCTGCGCGATACGAAATCTTGGCCCGCTGCCCGGACGACCTCCTGCTTTTCTTCCACCATGTGCCGTACAGCCACCGGCTCCACTCCGGCAAAACGCTGGTGCAAAGTATCTATGACGGCCACTACGCCGCCGCCGCAGCAGCAGCAGGCTATGTGACGGAATGGGAACGACTCCGGGGCAGGATCGACCCTGAGCGCTTTGCGCTGGTTGACCGACTGCTGGCCTTCCAGGCAGGCCATGCCGTGGTCTGGCGGGATGCTGTCAATAGCTGGTTCCAGCGGACTTCCGGCATTGTGGACGTGCAAGGGCGCGTGGGCCGCGATCCGGACCGACTGGAGGCCGAAGCAATGGAGGCCGACGGCTACGCGCCGGTCACGGTCACTCCATGGGAAACCGCTTCCGGAGGGAAAGCCGTCATCTGCAACCGGGCTGGCGGGTGCTCGCTGCGCACAACCCTGCATCGTCCCGCCGGGCGCTACGACGTTGCGGTGCAGTACTTTGATCTGCGGACCGGCAGCTCACACTACCGACTATTGGTGGACGGCAAAGAAGTTGCCCGTTGGAGTGCCGACGATACCCTGCCGCCGCTGGCCGTGCGCGGCAAGCTCGACGGGCAAACCAGCACCCGTTTCACGGCGCGTGGCATAGCCATCCGGCCCGGTGACACGCTCGAACTGCGCGGCATCCCTGACCTCTCCGGGATAAAAGAGGGCGGCCCAAATGACCGTGCAAGCGCCGCTGCTCCCGCGCCCGGCGCTTCTTTTCAGGGTGAACCCGCGCCCGTGGACTACATCGAGGTATCGGCCCGGGGCTCCGGTTCCAGCCTGTGAGATTTTGATGTAATAACCCTCCGCTTGCGGCCTTTGCGCACGGGCGGCAGTTTGTCCGAAGCACCGGGGAGAGTTCCAAGCCGGCGCTCCGCCGAAGAGCCATGGGTGGAGTGAAGGTACTTGGCATGAGAGTGAAGCAGCACTGCGGTAGCTCCCCGCAGGCGGGCCGACTCTCCATCTCCCGCGGTGACGAGAGCGGGAGGCGGGCCCGCCAGGGTCGCGGCGGCCAACTCCCGCTGAATCACAGGTCCGAAGCGCTCCCAAACGGAGGTGATTTCCCCGGTGACAAGAATCAGCTCCGGGGAAAGGGCGGCCACGATCATGCGGAGGCCGCGACCGAGCGCGGCGGCCTGGCGGGCGACCGCCTCAATGGCAGCCTTGTCTCCCTCCTCGGTGAGCCGCAGCAGCGCGTAGATGTCAATCGGCTGCGCCGAGGGGGCTGCCTCCTGGTAGAACCGGATCGCGGCACGAGAGGATGCGGCCACCTCCCAGCAGCCGCGCTGGCCGCAGCAGCACTCAGGTCCGTCCGGGTCGGTCTGAATGTGGCCGAACTCGCCTGCCAAGCCGTGGCTGCCGGAGTGCAGCTGTCCACCCGACAAAATGGCGGTACCCAAGCCTTCGGAGACCGCAACCAGAACGGCATGCTGCAAACCTCCGAGGCGGCCGGACCAGGATTCGGAGAGCAGGCAGGCGTTCGCATCGTTGTCCATCTCTACCTGTAGGCCGATCCCCCGCTGTAAGGCTTCCCGAATATCAAAGCCTTTCCACGGCAGGTTGGGCGCAAGCAGCAACTGCTGCGTGAGGGGGTGCACACGACCCGGCACGCTCACCCCGACGCCCTCAAAGCGATGCCCCGCATACTGCGCTCGCAGGGCGCGCATCTCGTCGAGAATGCGCTTGATGGAAAGTTCCGGATCGGAGAACGTCATGACGCTCTGGCGGGACAAGAAGCGCCCGGCGAGATCCACGACCGCCACGATCGCGCGGTTGGGACGTATATCGAGCGCGAACATAAGCAAGGAATCGTTGACGGAAAGCATGGTCGAGGGCCGTCCGCGTGGACCCCGGACCAGGGCTCCCTCACGAATCCAACCCTCGCCCAGCAGCTGCTCGACGATGTCCGAAACGGTGCTTGGCTGGAGTCCCGAGCCGCGGGCCAGCTCGACGCGTGAAACGGGCTGCCGAAAGCGGATCAGCTCCAGGACGATGTCCCGGTTGATGTCGCGGGCCGTCCCGCTCGAGGCGACTTTGGCCGATGTCAGATCAATCCGCCGCAAGTGGTTTGCACTTTCCTGCGAGTGCTTCCGGTCTAAACCTTGTACGTGAAGCGGTACTCGCCATGCTGAATACTACCCGACATCCTGAAGGCGGGTACGCGATAGACAAGGTTTTGTTGCCGGATCAGGTTAGATACAGTCCTCGGCAGGCTCCCGGCCGTGCTTTCCGCCGGAGTGCGCATAATTTTGGCAAAACAAAGAAAGTAGATGTACATGAATCAACGGGTAGCTTTTGAATACAGGCTTCTGCGGAGACGAAGATGCGGTGTGGGAAATTGCAAGCGTTCAGGTCTCGAAGATCGGGTACGCAGGGGATTCTGGAAAGGACTTGCGCCCGCGTAGGTTGCGGTTTGGACTAAGCTGCCCGTGGGCGCGCCGGGACCGGATGCGGTCGACGGTCAAATCGTCTAGGCCGTAGATCATGACGGTGTCGGCGTTGATGTTGGTGTTGGTGCGCGGCGACCAGGCATGGTCGGTTTGGAACAGCAGCATGCCCGGCGGGCCTGCGCCCCGGCGAGGGCAGGCAGCAAGGCACTTTCTCCGGCGGCTAAAATGTCAGGAGCCTGACCCTTGAAGAAATACCGATACTGACGTTCCTCGTCGCCCGGCGTGTATCGAGCAGATTCGTTGCTTAGACAATCGATGCTTGCGATACTGCCCTTCGATGGCGGATAGAACTGTGAAGCAAACTTCCGGAAACTCAAGCGGCGAGAAGCTCTCCTATGCGACGCCCGCCCTTGAGAAAGGCCTGGACATCCTTGAATTATTGGCGCGCGAGCGAAACGGCCTGACAAAGAGCGAGATTGCGCGAGCGCTGAACCGCACGGTTTCCGAGATCTTTCGCATGTTGGTCTGCCTGCGAGAGCGCGGCTACATTGTGGAGGCCGAGCGAGACAGCTATGTTCTTTCGCTGCGGCTTTTTCAGCTTGTTCAGGAGCACCCGCCGACAGAAAGGCTGCTCGCCGAGGCGCTGCCCCGCATGCACTTGCTTGTCGACAAACTCCACCAATCCTGCCACCTCGGGGTGCTTGAGGCAGGCCGGGTCGTGATCCTTGCCCAGACGAACGCGCCCGTGTCGGTGGGGTTGTATGTGAAGGCGGGTTCGACGGTCGATCTGATGGAGGCCGCCACCGGTCAGGTCATTCTGGCGCATCTGCCTAAGGAGCAGCAGCGCAAGGTGCTGGGCGAGTGGCAGCGCGAGACTGGGGGCACAATCCCCGGCGACCTGGCCGGACGGCTGGAGGGCATCCGCCGACGCGGCTACGAAAAGCGCGCGAGCTACCAAGTCAAGGGGGTTACGAATATCTCCGTTCCCATCATGGGCGAGGGATACCGGGCCGTGGCGGCGCTCACCGTGCCGTTTATCCAGAGGCTCCCATTGCCGGTATCCATGGACGCAGCGCAAACTCAGCTTGCCGAGGTTTGCCGGGAAATTTCGGCTGCTGTCGGAGCGCGCCTTGAAGGTGCATCGGCTTGAAAAGTTGAAACTGTGCAGCTGTTCACAGATGAAGCTACACTTTCACGCATGAACAGGCGCGAGTTCTTGACTTCCACCGCCGCCTCCGGTATATACATGGCTTACGGCAAGCCGTCTCCCCTGCTCCGGTCGCCCGCGCAGGCGCTCGCCGCCCAAGCGCGCCCAAGCGCGCCCAAGCGCCGACCAGTCGGCATGGCAGGACATGGAGCTGGGCATGTTTGTGCATTTCGCCCCGAACACCTGGCAGGATGTGGAGTCCGACAACCTATCGACCCCGCTTGCGGCGATCAACCCACGGCACCTAAATACTGACCAGTGGGCTGAAACCGCCAACGCGCTCGGGGCCAAATACATCCTCTTTGTGGCCAAGCACCAGGGTGGTTTCTGCATGTGGCAGACCCGAACCACGGAGTACGGCATCCGCAACACGCCTTGGAAGGACGGCAAAGGCGATGTGCTGGCGGAGGTCGCGGCATCGTGCCGGAAGCACGGGCTCAAGCTCGGGGTCTATGTGTGTCCGCGCGACGACCACTTCGGCGCGACGACCGGCGGAGTGTGCGCCACGCCGGAGCTCCAAGCCCGCTACGACCACATGTACCGCGAGCAATTGATTGAGGTGCTCGGCGGCTACGGGCCGCTGGTGGAGGTGTGGTTCGACGGCTCAACGCGCACGCCGGTGAGCGACCTGCTCGCGCGCTACCAACCGCACGCCATGGTCTTTCAAGGGCCCGCGGCGACGATCCGTTGGGTGGGCAATGAGAACGGCTACGCGCCCTACCCTTGCTGGAATGGCATCGATCCGTACGATGCGAAGTCCGGCACGGCAACATCTTTGAACAGCGACCCCGACGGAAGTGTCTGGATGCCGAACGAGGTGGACGTGTCCATCCGCAGGCCTAACTGGTTTTGGAGTACAAAGAACGAAAGCCGGGTGCTTAGCCTGGAGCAAATGCTCTCCATCTACTACCGCTCGGTGGGTCGGGGGGCTCAACTGCTCATCAACATTCCCGCAAACCGCGAAGGGCTCCTGCCCGAAAAAGACTGCGCCGTCGCGAAAGCCCTTGGCGCGGAAATCACGAAGCGCTTCGGCCGGCCCCTGGCGCCTGCCTCGGGCACAGGTTCTTCGCTCACGCTTCAGCTTCCATCACAGCGCAGCGTGGATACAGTCGTGCTTGAGGAAGACACGCGCGGCGGCGAGCGGGTGCGCGGTTATGTGCTGGAAGGGCAGGCAGGGCAAGTGTGGGTGCCGCTCGGGGAGGGCGCGGCTGTCGGGCACAAGCACATCCAGCCGGTGACTCGCGGAGAGTACCAGGCGGTTCGGCTGCGCGTCACCGAGAGCACGGGCCTGCCGCTGCTTCGTACGTTCGCCGCGTTCGATGTAGGGCAGGCACCGCCGGCGGATTGGAATGCGCCGGCGGAGGCATGGGCCGCCAATCTCGCGGGGCAATGGAAGGATTCTCGCTTCCGGATCGACCTGTCGTCGCAGATCAAAGCCGCCGCCCAATACCGTTTACGCTTTGTTGCGCTGGGCGGCAGGGTCGACGGTCTCCGCGAGATCACACTGCGGCTGCACGGCGCGCCGCAGCCCACCCTCGTCAAATTGAACGCCGCGCATCCGGATGAGGTCGTGCTCGACATTACTGAAATCGCGGAGAGCATCACGGTCGAGGGTGAGGTCCAAGGCGCTGCGGAGGGTTCAATCACCTTGCAGAAGCTTTAGCAGACTGAGCTGGGATTTGCCACTATATCGGAAGTTGATAGAACGAAGCCGCGGTAAGACCGAAAATCCGGTCCTGCTCGTCTTGCGAAAGCCGGCCTGCCCAGCGCTCCAGGGTGCGCCACCAGCGCCCGTACGAGCTTGCCGCCAAACACACCGGCCAGTCCGAGCCTGCCATGCAGCGTTCGGCGCCGAAGCATTCGAGGCAGGTGTCGAGGTAGGCTCGGAGGTCTTCCTCCGTCCAGTGCCGCCGATTCGCCTCCGTTACCAGCCCGGACAGCTTGCACAGCACGTTGGGTCGTTCGGCGAGTCGCCTCAGATGCAACCGCCAAGGTGCAAGGAGATTCTTTCCGATCTCCGGCTTACCGGCATGATCCAGAACGAACATCTGTTTCGGGTGCAGGTCGACAAAGCGTACCGCTTCGGCAAGCTGCCCGGCGCGGACCAGGATGTCGTACGTGTAGCCGTGCGCGGTAAGCTGCCTCAGGCCTCGGTTGAAAGCCGGATCGAGCAGAAAACCGGTGGGCCGGTCTTGTGCGATCTCACGGAAACCGGCCAGCCGTGCGAAGTCGGCAAACCGGTCGAGGTGCGATGGCAACTCCAGGGAAGCAAGCGGCACCCATCCCACGACCTTGGAAATCACACCGGATCGCGCCGCGCACTCCAGCAACCACTCTGTTTCCTCAACCGAGCACCGCGCCTGCACCGAGATAGAAGCGTCAACGCCGGACTCGGCGGCTGCCGCCTCGAACTCGTCAGGAAGAAAATCGCGGCGCAGCACGGCCGCATCCTCGTCGATCCATGCGAACTCCTTCGCCGTATACCGCCAAAGGTGGTGATGGGCGTCGACGCGCATCCGGCTTCGCCCTCAAGCCGACTGCAGGATCACGTTTGAGTACTGTGCCGTGCCGCCGGTCCGCACAAGCCCGACGGCACAAGGAACACGCTTTTTGAACTCCGCGTGCGGCTCAAACGAGAGGCGGGGCAGGAGGGCACGGAAGGCGTCCACCAGCCGCGCATCGTTGTGCTCACGAAATTCGGCGGCCATCCAGGCTTGCCCGATCACAAAGTTCGGCGCGGCGGCACGCAGGACGTCCAACACGGTCGGGATGTCATCAGTAAGCGCCAAATCGACAATCTCCAGCCGCGGCCAGAAGGGGAAGCCCCGGTCGGCGATGACCAGCGTATTGGTATGCCGCACTCGGCTGAGCAGGTGGTTGAGTTGCGGGTGAAGGATGCCGGAGCGCAGCACTTGCTCAATCCGCGCTGCGTGTGCGGTTGCGCAGCGTGCCCAGCCGCTCAATTTCGAACACCATCTCCTCGCCGGGCCGCAGCCAACGCGACGGATTGCGGCCCAGACCCACACCGGGCGGCGTTCCGGTGGCGATCACGTCACCCGGTTCGAGCGGCGTGACCGATGAAAGGTAAGCAATAATCTGCGGGATGCGGAAGATCATCAGGCCAGTGTT
>CAXTUV010000029.1:7555-13731 GCA_964247445.1 uncultured Acidobacteriaceae bacterium
ACTTCGTCCCGCGTCACCACCGCAGGGCCGAGCGGCATAAAGGTGGGCAGGCTTTTGCCCAGGGTCCATTGCGAAGTCGCGAGCTGCACATCGCGCGCACTTACGTCGTTCACGATTGTGTAGCCGAACACATAGCTTTCCCAGTCCTCGGAAACAATGCGGTAACCCGCCCGGCCGATCACAACGCCGAGCTCCACCTCGTAATCAGGCTGTGTGATCGCGGACGGCAGCAGCACGTCGGCACCCGTCCCCACGACGCTGGAAGACAGCTTCATGAAAACGGTCGGTACGCTTTGCGGAGACATTTTGGATTCGGCGGCATGCTCCTGGTAATTGAGGCCGATGCCGAAAACGCGGGGCGGCCTCAGGATCGGAGCGAGCAGCTGAACCTCGCGCAAAGGCAGGCACTCGGACCCGACAAGAGGCTCGCCGCCTCCAGCTTCAATAAAGGCGAGCACCGGGTCTCTTGCTGAAGAGGCAAAAGGCCGAACCATCTCTGCTTCCAGCACTCCCCCGCGTACGGGTCCTCCGTTATGCGTGAACGATATCAGCCGCATGCTTGCGCTCCTTCCACGCCGCGCCTTCAGGAAACCGGTAATGTTCGAGCGATTGGGGCAGCATTTCCGCGCTGTAACCCGGCGCTCGCGGCAGTAGGTAGTGCCCTGCCCGGACCCGCACCGGATCGCGGAAGTGTTCATGGAGATGCTTGACATACTCCACCACACGGTCCTGGAGCGAGCAGGAGATGCCGAGATAGTCAAAGATCGCCAGGTGCTGCACATACTCGCACAGGCCCACGCCGCCGGCGTGCGGGCATACGGGAATGCCGAACTTGGCCGCCATCAGCATGATCGCGAGGTTTTCGTTAATGCTGCCGACCCGGCAGCTGTCGATTTGGCAGACATCGATCGCTTTGGCTTGAAACATCTGCTTAAACATGACGGCGTTATGACAGTGCTCGCCGGTGGCGATGCGGGTTGGCTTGACCTCACGGCGAATGCGCGCGTGCCCGAGAATATCGTCCGGGCTGGTCGGCTCCTCCATCCACCATGGCTCCAACTCGCCGAGCATGCGCGTACGCTCGATGGCTTCCTCGACGCCCCAGCGCTGATTGGCATCCACCATGAGGCGGTTCAGCCAACCGATCTCCTCGCGCATGATCGTGCCGCGGCGCAGGTCGTCCTCGGGCGCGCCGCCCACTTTCAACTTGAAGTGTGTCCAGCCTTCCAGGAGCGCTTCACGGCAAAGCTGCCGGATCTTCTCGTCGCTGAAGCCGAACCAGCCCGCCGAGGTTGTGTAGGCCGGGTAGCCGGTGCGCGCTAGCTCTGCTAACCGCTCCGCCTGCCCCTGCTTGCCTGCCCGCAGGATGGCGAGAGCTTCAGACTTGGAAAGCGCATCGGCGATGTAGCGGAAGTCGACGGCGGACACGATCGCCTCGGGCGGCAGATCGGCGAGCAGCTGCCATACCGGTTTTGCCTCAGCCCGCGCGTAAAGATCCCAGACGGCATTCAGCACAGCGCCGCAGGCCAGGTGAATGACGCCTTTTTCCGGACCCAGCCAGCGCAGCTGCGTGTCGCCGGTCAAGCGGAGGTAAAAGCCGTTCAGGTCCGCGGTGATCGCGTCGAGCGAACAACCCTCCACGACATGCGCTAAATAGCGCAGCGCGCCGAGAACGAGGTCCGTTCCGCGGCCTAGGGTGAAGGTCAAGCCATGACCTTCCCGGCCTGTGTCGGTTTCAAGCACGCAGTAGGCTGCGGAGTAATCCGGGTCGGTGTTGACGGCGTCCGAACCTATGTGTTCGCGGGAGGTAGGAAAGCGGATGTCCATGACCCGCATTCGAGTGATGACCGTACTCTCCAAACCCGAATGCCCTCTCAGCTCGGTTGAGATCACTACCAACGGCACAGCAGCTTCCACAAAAAGTCCGGGGTGAACGTTGTCGGATTTTATGGAGTTGCTCTTTTTTTTGTCAATGAAATAAGGTTTTTGCTGACGCTGAGACATGCGGGTACGAGCAGCAGGAGGGCGAGACATGTTCGAATTAACGGGAAAACGGGCCGTCGTAACCGGCGCGGCGAGTGGGATCGGGCTCGCGATTGCGCGGATGTTCGCCGGAGCCGGAGCTTCTGTCGTGCTGTGCGATCTTCAGGCTGAAGCCGTCGCGGGACATGCCGGGCAGATCGGAGGCGAGGCGCGCGGCATCGCCTTCGACGTTGCCGATGAAGTACAGGTGCGCACGGCATTTGAAGACATCGGCGGACCCGTCGACGTTCTCGTGAATTGCGCCGGCATCGCGCACGTGGGCAGGCTTGACACAACGGCGGCAGACGACCTGGACCGGCTGTACGCAGTGAATGTGAGCGGCACCTTTTTGTGCATGCAGGCGGCGCTGCCGCGGCTTCTCGCACGAGGCGGGGGCTCCATCGTCAACCTGGCTTCCATTGCCGCGACCGCCGGACTCAGCGACCGCTTCGCTTACTCGATGACCAAGGGCGCGGTGCTCGCGATGACGCGTTCGGTCGCCAAGGACTACATCCACGCAGGTATCCGCGCGAATACGATCTCGCCAGCGCGGGTACACACGCCGTTCGTCGACGGTTTCCTAGCCAAAAACTATCCCGGGCAGGAGGTCGCGAAGATGGAGGAACTGGCACGCGCGCAGCCGATCGGCCGCATGGGAACGCCGGAGGAAGTCGCCGCGCTGGCGCTCTACTTGTGCTCGGACGCAGCTTCGTTCATCACCGGTGCCGACTATCTGATCGACGGCTTCAACAACGTGCGCTGAAAGCATTCAGACTGCCATGGATCTTGGGCTGACAGATCGGGTGATCTTGGTAAGCGGCGGCGGCTCGGGCATTGGACGGGCCATTACCGAGCTTTGCCTCGCGGAAGGCGCGCGGGTTGTGGTCGCCGGACGGACTACACCCGAGACTGCCGCCTTTGCGCATGAACTTGCTGCCGGGGACCATGCGGCACAATGTGCTTTTTTCGCCGCCGAACTCGCGGACGCGCGGCAGTGCGCGGACACCGTCGCCTTTGCGCGAAGCCGCTATGGGCGCGTGGACGATTTGGTCAACAACGCGGGCGCGAACGACAATGTCGGACTCGCGGGCGGCAGCCCGGAGGGCTTTGAGGAGAGTCTGCGGCAGAACCTGCTGCACTACTACGCGCTGGCGCACTATGCCCTGCCGCTGCTGAAAGAGGCGCGCGGTTCTATCGTGAACATCAGCTCCAAGGTGGCCGTCACCGGGCAGGGCGGCACCTCGGCTTACGCGGCCGCCAAAGGCGCGCAGCTTGCGCTCACGCGCGAGTGGGCCGCGGAGCTGTTGCCCTTCGGCGTGCGTGTTAATGCCGTCGTACCGGCCGAGGTGCTGACGCCGCTGTATCGCCATTGGCTCTCCGAGCACGAAGGAGCGCTCACGCTTTCTGAGATTGAACGGCGGATTCCGCTCGGGCGGCGGATGACGCGCATGGAAGAAACCGCCGCCGCGGTCGCTTTCCTGCTTTCTCCCACGCACTCCGCCCATACCACCGCGCAGCATGTCTTTGTGGACGGCGGCTACGTTCACCTTGATCGCGCCTTGACCGGCGATCGACATCCGGAAGGGCAAGGGTAGGTCATGGCGGCACCGCAGGCTGCGTATACGACGCGAGTCGACTTACCCGATGTAGTGCTGATCGGCAGCGGCATCATGTCGGCGACGCTCGGGGCCATGCTCAAGGTGCTCCGGCCGGAGATCCGCATTCAGCTGTACGAGGCCGCCGGGGAGCCGGCGCAGGAAAGCTCGCACGGCTGGAACAATGCGGGTACGGGGCACGCCGGCTTGTGCGAGCTGAGCTACACGCCGCACCGCCGCGCTGACGGCACGGTGGACGTAACCAAGGCCATTCAGGTTTTCGAAGAGTTTGAAATCTCACGCCGATTCTGGGCGTTCGCGGTGGAGCAGGACATGCTGCCCTCGCCCGCGGACTTCATCCGCCCCGTGCCGCATATCAGCTTCGTTGCAGGCGAGCAGGATGTGGAGTTTCTCAGGGCGCGCCATCAAGCGTTGGTCGGCCATCCATTCTTCCAAGGCATGGAGTTCACAACCGACGCGGCGGAGATTACAAGATGGGCTCCGCTGCTGATGGAAGGCCGCTCCGGCGAGGCTGTGGCGGCTACACGTGCGCAGGACGGCACGGACGTGAACTTCGGCGCGCTGGCGCGCGGCTTGGTCGGCTGGCTGGCGCGGCAGCCAGGGTGCGGCGTCCTGACCGCGCACCGCGTTCGCTCCATCCGGCGGGATGGGGACGGCTGGCGCTTGGGCATCCGCGATGTACGCACGCGGGCGCTCCACGATGCGCTCACGCCCTTTGTGTTCATCGGTGCCGGCGGCGGCAGCCTGCCGCTGTTGCAGCAGTCGGGCATCCCGGAAAGCCGCGGTATCGGCGGCTTCCCCATCGGCGGCCGATGGTTGATTTGCGACAACCCGGAGATTGTCGCGCGGCACAACGCCAAGGTGTACGGGCAGGCGCTGGGCGCGGCACCCACCATGGCGGTGCCGCACTTGGACACACGCATTCTCGATAGCCGGCGCGTACTGCTGTTCGGTCCTTTTGCCGCGTGGACCAGCAAGTTTCTTCACGGCAACGGCAGCCGGCTGGATCTTCCGCGCTCGGTGAAACCGCACAATGCGCGGACGCTGGCCGCGATCGGCATCAAGAATCTCGATCTGATCCGCTACCTGCTCGAGCAGGGCAGGCAATCAGACGAGGATCGCCTGCGCTCGCTGCGGGCTTTTTATCCTGGGGCGCGGAGCGCGGACTGGCGCTTGATCGACGCCGGCATACGCGTGCAGGCCATCAAGAGCTCCGAAGGCAAATCCGGAATCGTGCATTACGGCACCGAAATCGTCACCGACGGCCCGCGAAGCATTGCCGCGCTGCTTGGCGCTTCGCCCGGCGCTTCGGTTTCAGCATCCATCGCGCTCCAAGTCATAGAACGATGCCTGCCGCAGGTGCTTGCAAGCGAAGCCGGACGCTCCCGCTTGCGCGTCATGGCACCCACCCATGGCATGGACAGCAAGGAAGACGCGCACGGCGAAGCGTACCGCGAAGCCGGCCGTCACGCAAGCCGCGTCTTGCAGCTTTAAGCCGGTTGTCCGCGGCGGACGTGTTTCCGGCTGTGCCGTTCAGCGCTGCCTCGAAGCACGTCCGGAAAGCATTTTGCCTGTGACACTTTAATTTTATTGTTGACATTTCAGCCTCGGCTGCCATATTCGTCGAACACGCTGATGCCTCCAGGGCAGTTCCCTGAAAGCCGCTCCAATAGCCCTTCCTAGGGCATCAGCCCTGATTCGACCAGGAGATATCGCGTGAACCCTCGCCATTCGGTCTTGGCCTGCTTCGTTGTCTCTGTCGGGACCCTGCTGCCCGCGTCCGCCGCACACGCGCAGATTGATCAGGGCTCCGTTACCGGTATCGTGCAAGATGAGCAAAAAGCGGTGATCCCGAATGCCAAGGTCACGCTTGTCGATAAGAGCACCAACTTGGAGCTGACGCAGCAAACCACCGGCTCGGGAAGTTATATCTTCACGCCCATTAAAATCGGCGACTATACACTGACCGTAACGGCACCGGGGTTTGAAACGGTGGAGCGCGACAACATCCGCGTGGATGTCAGCCAGGTGGTCGGGCTCAACATCGTGCTGCGGGCGGGCGGCGTCAATGAGACGGTGACGGTCACGACGGAATCGAGTTTGCAGACCGAGGAAGCCTCAACCGGCCAGGTATTTTCAGCCAAGGTGCTCAACGACATCCCGCTCGACAACCGCAACTATGTCTTCGCGGCGCAGCTGACGACCGGCGTAGCCGCGCCTAACCAAGGTTTTCGCCAGGTCGCCGGCGCGGGCGACTTCACTTCCAACGGCAATCGCGTTTCGCAGAGCAATTTCGTTTTAGACGGCGTGGATAATAACTCCAACCTACAAGATTTCCTGAACGGCGCGACGTACGCGGTCCGTCCGCCGCCGGACGCGCTTGCGGAGTTCAAGGTGGAGAGCAGCGACTATAGCGCGGAGCTGGGGCGCGGAACCGGCGCGGCGATCAACGCCTCGATCAAGAGCGGCACCAACAGCTTTCACGGCAGCCTGTGGGAGTACCTGCGCAATGACCGGCTGAATGCAGTGGATTACTTC
>CAXTUV010000029.1:13741-14114 GCA_964247445.1 uncultured Acidobacteriaceae bacterium
ACACGGGACGGACTTCGTATCACTTGAATCAGTTTGGGGCGACCTTCGGCGGGCCGATCTGGAAGGATAAACTCTTCTTTTTCGCCGACGCGGAGGCGACCCGGCTCTCGTACTTTAATCCGTCGCAGCCGAATCTAACCGTACCCACTGCACTTGAGCGCACGGGCGACTTCAGCGAGCTGCTCGACCCGGCAAATACAGCCGGGCGCGGCACGGTTCACCTTTACCAACCGGGCGGCACGGCAACAGCGACGGTGGGAGGCACGGCAAACCCGGGCGCAAATCCGAATTACCTGACCTGCAACGGCGCGCAAAACATAATCTGCCCCAACCAAATCAATGCATCAGCCGCGAGAATCCTAAGCCTTTACCC
>CAXTUV010000030.1:0-498 GCA_964247445.1 uncultured Acidobacteriaceae bacterium
GTGCTGCACTACGCGCAGACCACTCAGCGGAACGCGCTCGCGCACATTGATGCGCTGCGGTTTGAAGAACGGGCCTCGCACCTGTACTTAGACCAAGTTTCCGTCAGAAACCTGGAGCTGACAGAGCCGCTGTTCCGCTCGGGCGGCCCGGAGTCGACCCTCGCCCATACCCTTGACTGCTGCCAAACTCCCATGGGCAAACGCCACCTGCGCGCGCAAATCCTGCGCCCGCTCGCCGACGCGGGCGCGATCCGAGCCCGGTACACCGCCGTGCGCGAACTGAAAGCCAAACTCATCGACCGGGAGGAGCTGCGTCGGGCGCTCAGTGGGGTGCTCGACCTAGAGCGGCTCCTGTCCCGGGTCGCGCTCGAGAACGCGGGCCCGCGCGACTTGCAAGCGCTGGCCGCCTCGCTCCGCGCGCTCCCGCACATCTGCCGGGCGCTCGACCGGCTCGACGACCCGGCCTGGCGCGCGCTGCGGCAGCGGCTGGATACGCTC
>CAXTUV010000030.1:508-1720 GCA_964247445.1 uncultured Acidobacteriaceae bacterium
GCCTGGGCGGCGCGCATCGCGGAAACGCTTGTCCCCGACCCGCCAGCCTCGCTCGCCGACGGCGGCGCGATCACCCCCGGCATCCACCCCGAGCTCGACGAGCTGCGCTCCACCGGCTCCGGCGCGCGCGCGGCGGTCGCTGCCATTGAGGAGCGCGAGCGCGCCCGCACCGGCATCGGCTCGCTCAAGGTGCGGTTCAACGGCGTGTTCGGCTATTACCTCGAAATCACGCGCAGCAACCTGAAGCACGTACCGGCGGACTACGAGCGCAAGCAGACCCTGGTCAACGCCGAGCGGTTCACCACGCCCGAGCTGAAGGAGCTGGAACATCGCATCCTGACCGCCGACGAGCGCTCGCTTGAGATCGAGCGGGAGATCTTCGCCGCGCTGCGTGGGGCCGTGCTCGACTGCGCGGGCCGCATCCGCGCGACCGCCGCCGCCGTGGCCGAGGTGGACCTACTGGCCGACTTCGCGCACCTTGCGGCCGAGCGCGACTGGGCCGAACCCGAGCTCGTGACTGAAGGCCCGGAGCTTCTTGAAGCCGTCGCCGCACGCCACCCTGTGCTCGAGTGCCTGTTGGACCGCGCGGGCGGCGGCCGCTTCACGCCGAATGACCTGTACCTGGACGCGGCCCGCACCTCGACACTGCTGATCACCGGGCCCAACATGGGCGGCAAGAGCACCTACCTGCGCCAAGCCGCGCTGCTGGTAATCCTGGCGCAGATGGGGTCGTTTGTTGCCGCAAGGCAGATGCGCTATACGCCTGTCGACCGCGTGTACACCCGTATCGGCGCGAGCGACAACCTTGCCGGCGGCCGCTCCACCTTCATGGTCGAAATGACCGAGACCGCCGCGATCCTGAACACCGCCACGCCGCGCTCGTTGATCCTGCTCGACGAGATGGGCCGCGGCACCGCGACCTTTGACGGGCTGGCCCTAGCCTGGGCGGCGCTGGAGCACCTGCACAACCATGTGAACGCGCGGACGCTGTTCGCCACGCACTACCACGAGCTCACCCTACTGGCCGATCAGCTGCCCCGGCTCGCGAACGCGCGCGCGGCGGTCAAGGAAACGCCCGGCGGCATCGTCTTTCTCCACGCGATTGAGCCCGGGGCGGCGAGCAAAAGCTACGGCATCGACGTGGCGCGGTTGGCGGGCGTACCCGGCCGCGTACTCAAGCGCGCCCGCGAGGTCCTGCGCGCGCACGAGCGG
>CAXTUV010000030.1:1730-12476 GCA_964247445.1 uncultured Acidobacteriaceae bacterium
ACTGGCCGCGGAAACGGACGCGCCGGTCCAGCTCACGCTGTACACGCCGCTTTCGCAACGGATCGTGGATCGCCTCCAAACCGCGGATCTGGACGTAACCAGCCCCATGCAGGCCTTGCAGCTGCTGCAGGAGCTGCAGGCGGAGCTGCGAGGCCGGCGTGAGCGCGAGCATTCGGCTGCTATCCGCCCACTCTAGCGTTCGCCGGACTTGCTATTTCATTCGGCATGCTCTATGTTGGAGACGGTCGGGAGTGCTGCATTTCAGCGGTACGCAGAACACTTGTTCTCTCGGCCGAAGTTTAGGGCTGCCTTCGGCAGCCCTTTCATTTGGTGGTTGCGTGCATCTCCTGTATGCGGATGAGTCGGGCTCGATAGGAAATCCAACCGAGAAGCATTTTGTCTTGGCCGGTGTTTCGATCTTTGAACGGAATACACATTGGATTGAACGCGATCTGAATGAGATCGCGGCTCGTTTCAACACCGCTGAACCGCACTCAGTTGAGCTTCATGGCAATCCGATGCGTCGAGGAAGGGGTGTTTGGCAGCATGTTCCGAGAGAAGTTCGAGAACAAACAATCGTCGACGCGCTCAGGATCGGAGTACGCGACCGCCACCATAGACCTAGGCTGTTTGGTATCGTTCTGCGCAAAGAGAACTTCTCAGGAGAAGAGATCTCCGAGATCGCTTTTGAGCAGTTAAGCAGCCGCTTTGATATGTACCTCGCCCGTCTCCATCTCAAACAGGATACGCAACGCGGCCTTATCATCTTTGATGAATGCTCGACGGAGAAACGCATTCAGACATTAGCTAGGGAGTTCAAGCACGAGGGCCATAGTTATGGAAAGCACAGAAACTTTGCCGAGGTGCCGGTCTTCCTAGATTCAAAAGCCTCTCGTCTGATTCAGCTCGCCGACTTAGTCGCGTATGCGCTGTTCCGAAGTTTCGAACACGATGACTCTAAGTATTATGACGTTATCTCATCTTGTTTTGATTCTGAAGGCGGCGTCACGCATGGACTTTACATACGGTAACCGCTCACCACAAGCTGACTACGCCGAAATACCGCGGCCAGCCCGCTCATGAGCACTCTCCGCGAACAAGTCGGGCAGCTATTCCTCATCGGCCTTTCCGGCTCCGCGCTTACGCCCACAGAGCGCGCGCTCCTTCGCCTGCTCCGGCCAGGCGGGGTGATTCTGTTCCGGCGCAACATCGAGCAGGCGGGACAGACCACGGCCCTGCTGCGCGCGGCCGCCGAAGCGGCGAGCGGGGACGGTCCGCGCACCCCGTTCCTGCGCGCGCTCGACCTGGAAGGCGGCCTCGTCGACCGGCTGCGCGACCTCGTCGGGCCTACGCCCTCGCCCGCCGCGGTGGCCGTGCACGGGAGCGCGGCGCTCGCCCGCAGGCACGGCGAGCTGATCGGCCGCGCTTGCCGCTTGCTCGGCTTCCACACTCCGCTCGCCCCGGTACTCGACCTGGCCTCGCCTGTTTTGCGCAGCCGCTCCGCCGGGCCCACCCCGGACGAGGTGCTGGCCTATGCCGGGCCGTTCATCGAAGGCCTCCATGCTGAACGAGTGCTGGCCTGCGGCAAGCACTTTCCGGGCCTGGGCGGAGGCGCGCTCGACTCGCACCATGCCACGCCGTCGATCCCGCGCCCGTTCGAGCAGCTGTGGGCCGAGGACCTGCGGCCCTACCGTGAGCTTGCGCCCAAGCTCGACATCATCATGGCAGCGCATGCGCTGTACCCGAAAGCCGACGCCAAGCTCGCGTCCGTATCGCGCTATTGGCTGACCGAGGTCCTCCGGCGCAAGCTCGACTACGAAGGGCTGATTCTGTCGGATGATATGGAGATGGGCGGGCTCCAATCGCAAACCGGGATCGAGCAGGCAAGCGTCGAAGCCCTGCTGGCCGGCACGGATATGCTGGAAGTGTGCCGCGACCCGGCGTTGATCCTGCGCGCCTACGAAGCGGTGCTCGGCGAGGCGGAGCGCTCGCCGGCGTTTCGCGACCGGGTGCGTCGGACGGCGGCGCGCGTCGAAGCGCACAAACACCGGCTGCTGTCACCCCTGTTGCCCCGCGACGCAACCGAGGCGCAGCTCACACGGCTGCGGGCCGACCTGCGGCTCTTTTCTGCCGAGCTTGCCTCCATGGCACGGCTCGCGGGCTTGCCGGTTGAGATTCCCGTTGCTTCGCAGACCTCCGCGGGATTTGAGAACGCGCTATGAAACTAAGAACTCTAAACGTCGCCGGCATCATGAGCGGTACCTCCGCTGATGGGATCGATGTGGCGCTCGTGCGGATCGAACCCGGACCACCACGGAACGCAGGCAAAACCCTGTTTCAGGCAGGATCGAAGCTGTTCGGCGCGTCCATCAAGGTGACCACGGGGAAGGAGCCTGCCGAGAGCGAGGAGCAGCCGCTCGCCCTGACCCTGTTGCACTACGCCTCCCACCCTTTTCCCGATGATCTGCGCGAGGCGGTCCTAGCCGCGCAAGACGCAGAAAATCTGGCGACGCGGGACTTGGCCCGTCTGCACTGGCGCTTGGGCTTGGCCTACGTTGAGGCCTACACCGCGGTTCTTAAGGCGTTTCCGGTGGAGGTTGACCTGGTCGGCTGCCACGGCCAAACGGTGTACCACCAAGCCGCGCCGGCTGAGTACCTGGGCGCAAGCTTCCCCTGCACTTGGCAGATCGGCGAAATGGCCCCGCTCGCCGCGGCTGCCGGGGTCCGCGTGTACTCGAACTTTCGTCCCGCCGACTTGGTCGCGGGCGGACAAGGCGCGCCGCTCGTGCCCCTCTTGGATGCGACGTTTTACCAGCACCCGGCGCGCACGCGCGTGCTCCTCAACATCGGCGGCATCGCGAATCTGACGGTTGTCTCGCCATCCGGCCCGGTACAAGCCTTCGATACCGGCCCGGGCAACATGATCGTCGATGCGCTCGCCGCCCAGCTGTGCGCCCGGCCCTACGATGCCGGGGGCGAGATCGCGGCGCGCGGAGCCGTGATCGCCCCCGCGTTGGCAACGCTCTTGCGGGAGCCGTTTTTCGCGGCACCGCCGCCCAAAACCGCGGGCCGCGAGCAGTTCGGGCCCGCCTTCACGGCGCGCCTACTCGCGCTTTGCCGCGAACACAGTGCCCGTGCGGAAGACGCGCTCGCGACCGCGACCGCGCTCACCGCCCGCTCCATCGCGCTCGCCGTCCCGCCGGAGGCGTGCGATCTCATCGTCTCCGGGGGTGGCGCGAAAAATCTGACCTTGCAACGCATGATCGCCGAAGCAGTCCCGCAGGCCGCGGTCAAGAACTCCGACGACCCTTTCCTGCCCACCCCGCTCCCGGTTGAGGCTAAGGAGGCAGCAGCCTTCGCCCTGCTCGCCTACATGAGCCGCCACCGGCTCCCGGGCAACATCCCCTCCGCCACCGGCGCGCATCGAGCCGTGATCCTGGGCCAGCTCACCCGTGCGTAGGCTCCTGCTCCTGCTCCTGCTCGCCGGGTGCGCTCGTGCTCACAAGGACACGCAAACCGTCACGGTCCTGATCGAGTCCAGCCCGGCGAACCTCGACCCTCGGGTCGGTACTGACGCCCAATCGGAGCGCATCGACTCGCTGCTGTTTGACGCGCTCGTGCGGCGAGACGCGCACTTCGGTATCGGGCCCATGCTCGCTAAAAATTGGGAGCAGCCCGATCCGCTGACGTATGTGTTTCACCTCCATCCAGGGGTGCGCTTTTCCTCGGGCGCGGCGCTTACTTCAAGAGACGTCAAGTACACGCTCGACACGCTCACATCAGGCGTGGTACCGACCATCAAAACCTCCTCGTACAAGTTTGTGCGGTCGGTGGAAACGCCGGACCCCGCAACGGTGGTCATTCACCTGAAGCAGCCCGACAATGCCCTGCTGCCGAATCTAGCCGACGGTGCGTTCGGCGTAATCCCCTATGGCAGCGGACGCGATTTTTGGCGGCATCCGGTCGGGTCGGGGGCATACCAGTTCGTGAGCCAACAGCAGGATAAGGAGGTCGTGGTCGAGCAAAACCCGGCCTACTGGGGTGGTCCGCCCTCACTGACTAGGGTGCGCTTTTCGGTCGTGCCTGATGCCATTACCCGTGCGCTGGAACTGCAAAAAGGCTCGGCGGATGTGGAGGTGAACGCGCTCCCGACCGATCTGCTCCCGACGCTCGCGCGTGACCCGAACCTTCGCATCGAGGACGCGCCGGGTACTACTCTGCTTTACTTGACTGCAAATGTGCGCGATCCGATCCTGCGCGATGCCCGGGTGCGCCGTGCCTTCAGCCTCGCGATCAATCGCGAGCTAATCATCCGGACGCTTTTTGACCGACGTGCCCGCCCCGCGCCGAGCGTACTACCGCCCGAACACTGGGCGTTCTCGCCCGCCGGGCAAACCCGCTTTGATCCTGAAGCCGCGAACGCGCTGCTTGACCAAGCCGGGTACCGACGCGGGCCGGACGGCGTACGCTTCCACGTCACCCTTAAATCTTCAACGGATGAAACCACGCGCCTGCTCGCGGCGGTTCTCCAATCGCAGTTGGCCCAGGTCGGCGTCCGGCTCGATCTCCGCTCGTACGAGTTCGCGACCTTTTACGCCGACATTACGCGCGGCTCATTTCAGATCGCACCGTCGCGCTGGATCGGCGGCAATGAGTCCCCCGACATTCTTTCCTACGCCTACTCCACCTCGCACCAGCCGCCGCATGGCGCGAACCGAGGTTTTTACACAAACGCCAAAGTAGACGCCCTGCTCGCAGACGCTGGCCGCAACTCTGACCGCGCACAGCAAATCCGGGACTACCAGGCGGTACAGGTACAGCTCGCCGAGGACCTGCCGGTCCTGAACCTTTGGTATCTCGACACGGTCGCCGTCAGCAACCGGCGGTTAAGCCCGTTCGCCTTATCTCCAAGCGGCAGCTTCGACTTCCTGCGCACGGCAAGGTTTACTGCACCCTAAACCCTGTCCCCTATACCCTGCATTTTACCGCTCGCCCCACTTCAGCTTGGTCCGCAGCACGTCGTAAAACGAACCCGAGCCGATCCGCAGCAGGCGCACCCGGTGCGCGGAGCGCCGGCACACCAGTTGATCGCCACCCCTGAGCTGTATAGACTCTTGACCGTCCACAGTTAGAAACATCGGCTCGCCGCCGTCGATCACGCGGATGCGCAGCTCGGCCTCGCCGCGCACCACGAGCGGCCGCATGGTTAGGAGGTGCGGGCACACCGGGGTGACGATGTGCGCGTCCACCGAAGGCTCCAGAACCGGCCCATTTGCCGAGAGCGAGTATGCGGTCGAGCCGGTCGGGGTCGCGATGATCATCCCGTCGGCTCGGTACTCCGCGGCCAGGTGGCCGTCCACCAAAACGCTGAACTGCCCCATGCGCGCGATGGTTCCCTTGCTGATCACCGCATCGTTCAGTGCTTCGTGCTCGTACGCCTTCGCGCCCTCGCGCCACAGCTCGGCGTGGAGCATGGCGCGGGTCTCATAGGACCCGCAATCCTCGCACCAGGCTTCGAGCGTGGGGTACAGCTCGCTTAAGCGCACCTCGGTGAGGAAGCCGAGCGAACCCAGGTTAACGCTGAGGATTGGCGTATCCAGGTGCGCGAACACCCGCGCGGCCGCGAGCAGCGTACCGTCCCCGCCCAGCACGATCACCAGCGCCGGGCGATGTTCGCTCATCTGCTTTCGCTCCAGCACGGGCGCGGCCGAGGTGTAGCCGCCGCCGATCGCGTCGAGCATAGGCTCCATGCCGCGCGCGCGCAGCCAGCCGACCAGCTCTTCCAGGATTCCGCCCAGTTCCGGTTTGTTCGGCTTGGAAACAATCGCGATGACGGGCATAAGGGTAAGTTTACTTGCCTGGCCATACGGCATGGAGCAGGAACTCCCGATTGCCTTCAGCCCCTGTGATGGGCGATTCGGTCAGGTCGACCTCTGACGCCCCGCATGCCAGCGCGGCCGCGCGCACCTTCTCCTGCGCCAACGCGTGCGCTTCCGACGAGCGCACGATGCCGCCCTTGCCCACCCACTCGCGCCCTGCCTCGAACTGCGGCTTCACCAACACCAGCGCCTCGCGCAGGCCCGGCGCGGCGGCAAGAACAGCCGGCAGCACCAGCGCGGCGGAGATGAAGGAAACGTCCATGGCCAGGAAGTCGGCTTCGGCCCCGAGCGAGCCCGGCGCGAGCAAACGCGCATTGGTGCGCTCCAGCAGGCGTACCCGCGGGTCCACCCGCAGCTTTTCCGCGATTTGCCCCCAGCCTGTGTCGACCGCGAGCACCCCGCGCGCCCCGGCCTGCAGCATGCAGTCTGTAAAGCCGCCGGTGGACGCGCCGACATCCAGGCAGTCGCGGCCAGCGAGCTCAATACGCCAGAAAGCGAGCGCATGAGCAAGCTTGAGCCCACCCCGGCTGACATACGGCATATCATCCCCGAGCAGGCGCAGGGCCGCATCGGCCGCGACGGAAAGCCCGGGTTTGGTTTGCTTTTGCCCATCGACCAGCACGCGACCCGCGAGCAGAACGGCCTGCGCCCGCTCCCGCGAAGGGGCGAGGCCGCGCTCGACCAGCAGTTTGTCCAGGCGAGTCTTTACTGGCAAAGTGAAGCGGGATTGAGCGGCGTGAACGAGATGGTCGGCGCGCCCGAGCCGGGCCCGTCGCTTGTGTTCACAATCGTATTCGCCGTCACGCTGGTGCCCGCGATATTACTTTGCCCTGCGTACTGATAGTTGGTGTGCACGTCCACGCCGCAGCCCTGCACTTGCACCTGCGCGGAGATGGTGTCCGTATCCGTGCGGAGAATAGTAAGAAACTGCGAGTCCGGCGCGACCGTGTACACCTTGCCGATCGGCGTGTTGTAGGTCGAGGCGATCGCGCGCGGGTGGCCCGGCACCGCGATTGTGTTTTGGAGCGTATAGTTCACCGCGTTCACGACCGCGATCGCGCCCGTCGCGGTTGCGGAAGTCGGATCGCCCTGGAGCGCCGTGTACACGCGGCTGCCATCGGCCAGGATGGTCAGCGCGGCCGGGAATGCTCCCACCGGCACGGTCGCGAGCACCTGCCCAAAGCCCGGGCCGTCGTTGCCGAGCGAGTCGAGCGGCACATTGATGAAAGAAATGCTGCCCGCGTCGTAGTTGGCCGTCACCAGCAGCTGCCGTTGCGGGAAGTACGCCGCGTAGACCGGCCCAGCGCCGATCTGGATTGTGCCGGTCGCGTTCAGTTGCGTATCAAGCGTGTTTTGCTGCGCGTTGATCACGGTGATTGTGCCCGAACCGCGATTCAGAACAAAGGTCCGCAAGCCGTCCGGCGTGGTCAACCCGAATACCGGGCAAATGCCCACCGGGATGCGGCTGGTCACGGAGTTGGTGCTCACGTCGATGCCGTCCACCTCGCCCGGCGCGGTCACTTGGGCCGGGTTAGCGCATACGCCCCAGCTCGCCCCCGAGCCCGTCGCGCCCTGGCTCACCACGTAGACGCGCTGCGAGGTCGGCGCGCTCGCGATGGTCACCGGTGCCGGCGCAACCGCGATCTCCTGGAGCACGCTGGGCGTGGCGGTGGACGTAAGCGCGCCCACGCTGCCGAACACCACACCATTCACGGTCAGTGTGCGGTTCAGGTTGACGGTGTACAGAGCATTGTTCTGCACCGCGATGTTGGCCTGCACCGTCGCCTGGGCGGCTGTTGTCTGCCCACTTTGCGCGGACGAAAACAGGGTGGTGGTCGCGATGTTGTTGGTTTGAAGGCCCTGCACAAGCGGGATGGTGGAGATCGTCCCGTCGCAGTTGAGGGCGTATACCAGATTTGTCGAGGCCGAGATGCCGGAGGTAAGGGTGCCGAACCCAAGCGTGGCCTGCGCGAGTACGCTGTCGCCCGACACATCGATCAGTGTCGCCACCGTGGGCAGCTGGTAGAGCGTCGTGCCGCCTGTAGCAGATTGCGAAAGCGGGGCGGCGCACGGGTTGGTCGCAGAAGCAGCGGGCCGCAGCGCGGGCTGGGTCAGCACCAGCGCGAACGCGCCCGCGGGCTGGCTTGCCGGACCGGTCGGCGGCACCGGTGTTACCGTGGGTTGCGTCCGGTTGCTGCAACCAACACTGCCCAGCGCGAGCACCAGCCCCGCCGCTCCCAACACACTTGTTTTGATCAACAAACCCCTCACCGCTTCAGGCACCCGCGCCGATATGACAGAAGGCCGCGCCGAGCAGCAGCCGCAATCCACCAACTGATTGTAGCCGAGGGCGGCTCCGGCTTCCGCGAGGAAGCAGCGCGGTAGACATGAGGCCGTCCGGGCAGCTCGCCTTTAGCCCTCGACCCTTGGCCCTCAAGCCTCTACCCTGCCTCTATGCCGCTCCGCTGGCAATCCCGCCTCATTCTGCTTCTCACCATGCCCGCAGCGGCCGCGTATGCCTGGGCGCAAGCTGTCGTGGTACCGTCCGCGCGCACCCTTGCGGCTGCCGCTGTTGCTTCCGTGGCGCTCGCATCACTGGTTTTGCTGGCGCGGGCCGCGACCGTGCCGGCCGCGCTTACCGGCGCGCTGCTGGCCCTGTGCTACGGGCTTACACCCACGCACTCTCCACTTTGGCTGCTGGTGCTTTCACTCGTGTTGACGCTGGGGGCGAGCCGCATGGGCCGCGCGCGCAAGCACGCCCAAGCCGCCGCATTCCATGAGGCCGAAGAAAGCCGAGGCCGCACCGCCGCCCAGGTCGCGGCGAACCTGGGCGTGGCCGCGCTTGCCGGGGCCGCGATCAATCCTTACGGCGAACTGCTGGCCCACGCCGCACTAGTCGCTGCCCTCGCCGAAGCGACAGCGGATACACTCGCCTCCGAGTTAGGCCGCCTCGCCCCGGGCCGCCCGCGCATGCTGCTGACATTCCGCCCGGTCGCCCCTGGAACCGATGGCGCGATCTCCCTGCTCGGGACGCTGGCGGGCGTTGCCGGAGCCGCTTTAATCGCCCTCGCCGCCCACGCCGTGCTCGCGCTGCCCTGGGCCTACGCGTGGCTCGGAGGCGGCTGCGGCGTCGCGGGGCTGTTTTTTGACTCCGTGCTGGGTCAGCTGGTCGAGCGCCGGGGTTGGCTGAATAACGACGCGGTCAACTTTGTCTCGACCGTATTCGCTGCGGGGCTTGCGCTCAGCTTGGGCGGGCTCCCACCGTGACATTTCGTGCGGCAAGTGTCTTACAAGTTGCAGCGACGGAGGTTCTGCTATTCTCCCGGCGGCACTCACCTGCGCTTTTCCCGATGCATCGAAATAGGAGTGCTATGAGCACAATGGACTAGTAAGTCGCCGATGTTAAGTGTATGAATAACCCATCATCACTCATGCGTGCCCTTCTCTTTTTTGCCTGCCTTCTCGCCGCGCCCGCCCTCGCTCAAGACGGCGCTGCTTATAACCTCGCTGCGAAGCAATACCAGCCGCCGCCCCTCTCGCTCTTCGGCGGCCACGACAACCCTGAGAGCCTGGCCGCAGTAGGTCCATTACTCCATGGAGCGAACGAGCAAACCCTTAAACAAATCAAGCAGCTGGCTGAAAGCGGTAACGTGTACGCTCAGCTGCTCGCGGGAGAGGCTTATCGCGGGAAGACTGATTTTCGGGTCAAAGATATTTCAACAGCACTGCACTTATATCAACTCGCCGCCGCGCGAGGCAGCGGCGAAGCAAGTGAGCGCATTGCCGAAATGCTCGACAAGCAAGAGATCACGGCTGCCGTCGCAGGCGGCAACGCTTACCACTGGCGAAGCCTGGCTCGCCAGCAGGGGTGGATCGAACAGCGCCTCACTGTCTTCTGCTACGACTGGATCACGGGCCGGAAAGGCTGCACTGCCTGACATATCCGGCGTTTGCGGCAAATCCAAAGGTCGATCCGCCTCAGCCGGTCGAGTATGAGGAGCAATGTCCGATCGAAGCTCACATGAAAGCCCTTCGGGCAAAGGGGTTGACAGGGACTCTCCGTAGAAGTTCCGCTCATCAGGTTTCTGAGTTCGGGCCACCCGCCCGAGCCACCTTGATCGTCGACCGCGCTCTCACGAGTGAGCAGGATTTACAACAGCCCGATGCCGCATCCGTTGTTTATGTTCAGTCGCCGAGCGATCACTGGCGCATGCTCCCAAGCAAGGCTCCCCTGCTGAGTCGGTTCATCACTGTAGAGCCCACAACCGGCAGTCTCATGCTGGTGCTCAGCCAAGAGGCTGGAGGAGGAGCAGGTGGCAGCGGATGCGGCGGAAGCCTGCGCTGAACTCACCGCAGCACCCCCACCCGCCACCCGGCGTAACTCGCCACCTCATGCCCAACCCGCTTCACGCGCCCTTCCCAAGGCAGCGCAACCTCCTCCGGGCGCGGCGAGGTCCACACGTCCAGCCCTTCAGCCCGGCACAGCGCGCGAATGCGGAACAGGTGCGTGCCGTCGCTCACCGCGATCAGCCGGCGGTAGCCGTGCTCTCGGGCGATCTCGGCGAGCGCCCGGGCCGAAGCGCGCGTGTCGGCGGACGCGGTTTCAGCGATGACCGCCCGCTCCGGCACGCCGCGCGCCAGCAGGTACTGCTGCCCTACCTCGCCCTCGGAAAAGCCGTCGCCGGTATTACCGCCGCCGAGCGTGATCACCACCGGCGCGAGCTTTTCGCGGTATAGGGCCAAGGCATGCCCGAGCCGCGCGCGCAGCACCGGCGACGGCCGCCCGTCGTACTCGGCCGCGCCGAACACCGCGATCGCATCCGCGGGACGTGCTTCGTCGTGGGTGGCGTACCAGCGGATCTGGTAG
>CAXTUV010000030.1:12486-14073 GCA_964247445.1 uncultured Acidobacteriaceae bacterium
CCCAGCCGAACCAGGCCGCGAGCCCCAGCGCGAACAGCCCCGCAGCGCGCCGCAGCACGTTTGCTAGCGTCCGAGCGCGAGCGCGATATCATAGGTCGGGATCGCGCCTTCACGCAAAATCTCCCACTGACCCTTGCCGCGCGATAAGTCTACAATCGTGGTCGCCTGCGCGCGGCCGGTCGGGCCGCCGTCGACAATAAGCGGAATGCGATCGCCGATTTGGTCGCGCACGCAGTTGGCGTAGGTACACTCAGGCGCATTGCGCAGGTTGGCGCTGGTCGCGGTGATCGGCAGCCCGAACGCCTCGACCACCGCGCGCGGGATTGCCGCGTCGGGGATGCGCAGGGCCACGTTGCCGGTGTTCGCGGTGGACCTGAGCGGCAGCCGCGAGCTTGCCTTGACGATGACGGTCAAGGGGCCCGGCCAGAACTTCTCGGCCAGTTTGTCGAACTCCGCGCTGACCTCCCGCGCGAGCCCGTAGGCTTGGGCCACGCTCGCGATCAGCAGCGACAAGGGCTTGTGCTTCATGCGCGTCTTGATCTCGTAAATGCTTTCCACCGCGCGCAGGTTCACCGGGTCCACCGCCAGCCCGTAAAAAGTATCGGTCGGCATGGCCACGACCTGCCCCATTTGCAGGCATCCTACGATATACCGCACACGATCCGCCTCCGGCTCATCCGGATGCAGGCGCAACATCTCTGCCGACACGTTTTCTCCGCTTATTCTCGATCTCGAAAGGCCCTGGAACGCGACTACAATCGTCCCCGTGCACCCGGAACTTCAGGCGCGTATGAGGATTGTACAGTCCCCCTCGAATCGCTGGGTCAAGGCCCTGCGCGCGGCTGTTCGCAAACCGCCGGGTTTAGGCGAGCGCAGAGGACTGCTCGCGCCGGAGGGCCCAGTGCTGATCCGGGAAGCGCTCAAGAGCGGATGGGCGCCGCAAGCGATTTTTCTGCGGGGAGAGGCAAAATCGCCCGAGTTTGCGTCATGTCTCGGGTCTCAAACTGAACTTCTCGTCCTACCCGCGCAACTGTTCGACAGCACGGTCCAAACCGAGTCGCCCCAAGGCGTGGCCGCTTTGCTCGCCTGTCCCGAGCCGCCGTCCGAGGTTCTTCCGCCGCACCCGCTGCTGTTGGTCCTGGCCGGTGTCCAGGATCCCGGCAACGTCGGTACGCTCCTGCGCTCTGCGGAAGCCTTCGGCGCGCACGGCGCACTGTTTCTAAGCGGAAGCGCGACTCCCTGGTCCGGTAAGGCCTTGCGCGCTTCCGCGGGGTCGGCTTTTCGCTTGCCGCTCTACCCCTTCCCGGACGCGGAAGAGGCATCCGCCTGGCTGTGCGCGCGGGGCGTCCGCTCTTTTGCCGCCGTGGCTTCAGGCGGGTCGGTACCTGACCAGCTATCACTCGTGGGAGGGTCCGCGGTATGGGTCGGCAATGAGGGTGCCGGGCTTTCCCCAGCGCAGCTGGAGGCCTGCGAAGCCCGCGTGACCCTGCCCATGCCGGGCCGGGTCGAAAGCCTGAACGCCGCCGTGGCGGGTTCGCTGCTGATGTACGAGGCAGCCCGGCAGCGCGCTTTTGAAGTGGTGAGGCC
>CAXTUV010000031.1:0-10831 GCA_964247445.1 uncultured Acidobacteriaceae bacterium
GCCTATGTGGATCCGCAAACCTTCGATCTCCAAGCGGTTCGCTACCGAATCCACGCGGACAACAATCCAGCCCTCACGATTCAAGTGGAAATCCGCTATGGGCAGGTCACGGTCGTCAACGGCGTGCGCGTGCCGTTCCTGATTCAGCGCTACATCAACGGCACGCTCCAGCTGGAGATCGCCGTCAGCTCCGCCCAGATTAGCTAGCCCCAAGCTCCAGTCGCCCAAAGGACGGTACCGCCGTGACCCAAGCCATTCGCCGCGCCGCTTTTGCGTCCCTGCTCGCCCTCGCGCCCATGTTCGCCGCCGCCCAGGTCTCCTCCGGGACCTACCAGTTCGGAGCTTTCGACACGCCCGGGCCGGATACGATCGACGTGGGCAGCCTGAACGTAATCCTGTCCCTGCCGGTCCTTCATAAGACGGGCCGGGCCGGCACGAACTTCACCTACGATCTCACCTACAACAGCTCCATTTGGACGCCCGCCGGGGCGAGCGGCAGCCAGACCTGGACGCCCGCAGACAGCTTCGGCTGGCTCGGACAAACTGAAGTCGTTACCGGGTACTTTACCGAAATCGTCACGAGTATGAGTTGCCCTA
The DNA here is from genome assembly GCA_964247445.1 of uncultured Acidobacteriaceae bacterium. Classification (GTDB taxonomy): domain Bacteria; phylum Acidobacteriota; class Terriglobia; order Terriglobales; family Acidobacteriaceae; genus EB88. Next base: position 598 of record CAXTUV010000031.1, read on the forward strand.
CAAATCATGGAACGGCTCCTGAAACAACTGTTTCCGCTGCCCGGTACTACGACACAGCAGGCATTGAGCACCGCTGGGCCGGCTCCAAACAGAGCTCCGGCGGTCAATGCTCAGGTGACCATGACACCCTAAGCCTGTCCGCGACCACCGACGGCAAGTACAAATTTACGTCGACCGGCATCGTCGACCTTTATGGCAACGCGGTCAATCCCTCACCCACCCCGAACGGCGGGGTCGGCTCCTACACGGACACGAACGGGAACCAGATCACGACCGACGGCAACGGCAACTTCGTTGATACGACCGGTGCAACGGCGCTGACCATCTCGGGCACGAGCCCACAGACCTACACCTACAAGGACACATCCGGCAACCCTCAAAAGGTCACGGTCTCGTACAAAACCTACGCCGTGCAGACCGCGTTCGGCTGCTCAGGGATCGGTGAATACAGCAATAGCTCGATTCCTTTGACCGACACGATCACCTACGCGGACGGCTCGGCCTATCACTTCGCCTACGAGCCCACACCTGGTAGCGGCAGCTCGGGACAGGTGACAGGGCGGCTGTCCGGCATTCAGCTGCCAACTGGAGGCGTGATCAATTACTCCTACTCGGGAGGCTCGAACGGCATCGTTTGCGCGGACGGGAGCGCGGCCGGGCTCAAGCGTACGCTCGCGGCCGACAACGGCTCGGCACCCTCGACCTGGACCTATACGCGCACGCCCGCTGCGGGGACGAGCCACACGGACGTGGTTGACGGCAACGGCAACTCGATCGCGTACGACTTCGTGGTGCCAGGAGCGACCGGCTCCACCACCAGATTTTTCTATAAGGGTACCCGCACTGCCTGGAACGGCGGCAAGAGCGGAACCCCGGTCTTTGCGGAGCAATTCTGCTTCAACAACAACAACTATCTCTGCGCGACCACCGCCGTGAACTGGCCCATCTCCCAGACCGACAATTTCGACACCTACGATGGGGTACAGCAGAAAGGCAACACGACTAAGTACAACACCGCCACCGGGCAGATGACCCAAATCGACACCTTCGACTACGGCGCACCATCCCCGAGCTCAAGCGACAGCCATAGCGGCGACCCGCTCACCATTGAATACCTTGGTTACGGAGGGCCGACCGCGCCGGCAAACGTCCTTAGCTCGGATATCCTGCATGAGAACGGCGACTTTGTAAGCCGGGTGTCATACGCTTATGACCAAACGACGCCAGCGCCAAGCTCCGGCGTGCCGTCGCATACCTCGGGTAGTGGATCGCGCGGCAACCTGACTACCGTAACGACCTACACATCTTCTTCCTCTACGGTCTCGACCACAATGACCTATGAGGATACGGGCACCATGCTGACAAGCACGGACTCGATAAACGGGCAAACGCAGTATAGCTGGGATCCGACCTTTACCTACAACACAAGCATAACCGCGCCTACCCCTTCGAGCGGCATCACCCTGACAACGAATTTTGGATTCGATACCGGCAATACCGGCCTCCTCCAGTCGAGCACGGACCCGAATGGGGCGGCGACCAGGGTGGCGAGCTATAACGCCATGCTCCAGCCGTTGGAGGTCGACAACCCGGATGGCGGGCACACCAACATCCAATACCGCAACCCGAACCAAATAAGCGTAGCCCCATTTCTGAACAGCAGCCACGCGACCGACACGGAAACGCGATACGACGGCTACGGCCGCGAAAGCCGTGTCGCGCTGAGTCAAAACCTAAGCGGAAATATCTGGTATCAGCACGATACCTGCTACGACGCGAACGGGCGGGCGCAGTTCCGCTCCTACCAGTACCAAGGGCCGGGTTTCGGTAATAACAAAGTGTGCTCCGGCGCGGGCGATGTCTATAGCTACGATGTGCTCGGTCGAATCACAGCAATCAGGCATAGTGATGGAACCCAGATTACCTACCAGTACACAGGGCGTGCCACCAAAGTGACGGATGAGAACGGGGTTACCCGCATCACGCAGGTGGACGCCTTAGGGCGCAATACCATCATCTGCGAGATCTCATCAAATACCCTCCAGGGCGATGCTCCCGCAGCATGCGGAACCGACATCGCGGGCACGGGATTTGTGACCAGCTACACCTACGATCCGCTCAACCACCAAACCGCGGTTGCCCAGGGCGCGCAAACGCGGGTTTTCCAGACCGACTGGATCGGACGGCCGACAATGAGCTCAGAACCTGAGCGCGGCACGACTACCTATGCCTATTCGAATAATGCCACCGGCCTAGTCGTTGCGCGCACCCGGCCCAGTGCGAACCAGACGAACGCGTCGACAACAACTACGACCACAACGCAGTACGATACGCTCAACCGGCCCGTGCACATCACCTATAGCGACGGAACCCCAGAGCGTGTTTTCCAATACGACGTCGGCGCAAACTGGGACCAGGGCCAGAGCTACCTTAAAGGCCGCCTTGCATACATCAGGACGCCCGTCCTGGGCAATTACGCGGGAGCTATCTGGAGCTATGACGCTATGGGCAGGCCTGTCATATTCGATCAATGCTTCCCGAATGGATGCGGCAATGGCGCAAACGATCGCGTCAGCACCGCAGCCTACGATTGGGAAGGCAACCTGCTGACCGAAAGCGATGTCACGAACGGGACCGTGAGCTACACCTACTCGGACGCGAATGAAGTGACCGGCATCACCGGCTCGGTCGCGAAAGGAGGTGCGTCCGGACCAATTCTGTCCAATGTGCAGAACGGCCCGTTCGGTCCCACTAGTTACACGCTCGGCAATGGTCTGGGAGGCTTTCGCATTTTCGACAGCATGGGCCGCAGCAACGGGCGCTGGCTGTGCGCGGGCGGTACGCCGAGCTACCACTGCCAGAATGCGACCTCGCAGATTTATGGCACTGAGCCCGGGTGGAAGGGTGGCTACATGACTGCTGATTGCGATACGGTCGTGAACAATTGTCGGAATTTCAGCTACGACGAGTTTGGGCGCCTCTCGGCGCAGACTGTCACCGGCGGCTCAACCCAAAACTTCAGCTATGTGTACGATCGTTACGGCAACCGCTGGCAGCAAAATGTGGTCGGCGGCACGGGCCCGCAGTTCCAGATCCAGTTTGACAAGTCAAACAACCGCGACTGCGACGCCTGCTATGACGCGGCGGGCAATAAGACTTCAGATGGTGTCCATACCTATACCTACAACGCGGAAGGCAACGTGACAGCGGTTGACGGCGGCCAAACGGCTACCTACACCTACGACGCGCTGAACCGTCGCTTCCGGGTCCAGAACGCCCAAGACACAGTCGATTACCAGTTCGACACGCTCGGCCGGCGGGCGATCGCTTGGAAGGAAAGCGCCAGCTTCGGCGTCCGGGACACCTATTGGTGGGGCACTGAGCCGGTCGCCTATCATGCACTTGATGGAACAACCTACTGGCAGCAGCAGGACTGGCTTGGCACCGAGCGGATGCGGACCAACGCCTCGGGTGCGATCGTCGCCACCTACACTTCACTTCCCTTTGGGGATGGCTTTTCGTCCTCCAGCAGCTCCGATGAGGTGCCGGATCACTTTGCGGGCACAGAGCGCGACAAGGAAACTGCGACAGACTACGCCCAATTCCGGCAGTACCAAGAGCTACTCGGCCGCTGGATGAGCCCGGACTCGTACGTCGGCAGCTACGACCCGACTAACCCACAAAGCCTGAACCGTTATAGCTATGCGCTCAACAATCCTTTAAGCTATGTGGACCCGAGTGGACTAGATTATACTACCGACGATGGCAATGGCAATGTTACTGTTTACGGCACTCCTGATCCTGATCCTAGCTGCTGGTACTGTATTGAGTATGGATATACGCCAATCGGCGAGTATGGCAATGGCGTTACCGTGCCTTCCGGATCAAACACTCCACCGCCGCAAAATCCGGGTCCTACTGCACCAACCAAACTAGGTTGCTTCGCAAAAGGAGTTCTCAACGGAGGTATTGGTTCGGCCGGAGCTGCAGTATTAACTGCTGCTGTTGCGACAGTGGCAGCGCCCGAAGTCGTGAGCGCAGGTCTTTTGATCGCTGGAGGTGTGGGAGCAGCAGCTCTCATCTATGACTTTGCACACTCTGGAGGTGCTGGGCAAGCATATGACGCTGGGGCAGCTCTGGGAGGAGCTATTATAGGGGGAGCAGGAAGTTATGGAACGCGGTTCTCAATTACCGGCGAGACTGGTGGGCCGTTGAGTTTACTCGATTTTTCAGGTTTAACGAAGCTCACAAATCCCTTCCGGGCCGGCAATACATTCTTGGGAAATCTTGGCGCTGCTTTTTCAAAAGGTCCTGATTTACTGGGTGGTGGTACGGCCCTCGCGGGAGCCGGAAGCGGTGTTTCGCTTATCGGGAAAGGAAACTGTCAGTAGGATGACAATCTGGCATCTTTTTATCGTGACAGCTTTTTTTACACCCATGATTCCAGCTCTTCAGGAACCTCGATCCGCACACGCCAACTTTGGAGCGTTCACGGCGTCGCTTCTCGTCGGTTTGTTCATAGGGGTGGCGTGGTCAGGCATTCTGTGGTGGTTCACTATGAAGATATTTCGGGCATCCGACAATCGCGAAGACCATTCACGCCTTCTTACTGCTGCTGCTGTCGCTCTATTGAGCGTAATTTGGATAGCAGGGGGAGAAATGTTTGGAGATCGGGTGACGAGGCTGGTCCTACATATCGCCTAGCAAGCTCACCGATGTTGCTCTGGAATAAGGCCTTATGCTTACGTTAATTCTTACCACCTGTACGGAGGAGGCCTACTGATAACCCGAGCAGGTTCGTTTCCTCTTACGGAGCAGATTCTTGCAGATCTTATTGCTCCGCCAGTTGGAGCGTGTTGTTGGTGGCTGCTCAGTAGGGGATGGGGAGCTACGGTTCAGGGAGGAACCGTAAGTGAGCGAACACGTGCTCGCCAAGCACACGGCTTCTGGTGGGTCATGGGAGTATCCTATGCGGTTATGATCGCAATTACAGTTCATGGCTACTTTCGATAAGCCGTAACAGCTTAGAGATTGCAGGCCGTTTCTCTGAAGGATGGCCTGCGACTCCGGTCTCCATCGAGCTATGCCTGGCTCGGCAACAAGCAACAACTTGTTTAATCCTGATCCGACTGCTGAATATGGATATTAGGCGCTGGGGGAGGCAGCAACAGTCTACCCGCCTTCCAGGCTAAGTGTGCCGCCGCTAAGGAAAGGTATCTATCGACTAAGCAATACTGCGAATCAAACAGCATCTACTGCTGGCTTGCAAGTAATCTCTGAAGCTGATCACGTACGCTGCTCGCGTACCAATGCCGCCCGCGCGCCGGGCGAATGCCGAGCCGGTTCAGCTCCTCCGCGATGCGGCGCAGGGTCCACTGCTGCGCGCGCCAGCCGCGCATCAATGTCATCACTTCGGCCGCCGGGCGCTTCCCGCGAAAAGCTGCCTCGGCAAACACCCGCGCCTGCTCGATGCGTGGATTGCCGAGCCGGGTGCCGCGGCGCTTAGCTTCGGCAAGCGCCGCTTTCGTTCTCTTCGAGATCATCTCGCGCTCGTGCTCGGCGACGGCGGCGAGGATGTGGATGGTGAGCCGGTTCGCGGTCGGCATGTCGCAGGCGACGAAGTCGGTGCCGTTTTCCATCAGCGCCGAGATGAAGGCGACGTTGCGGGCCAGCCGGTCAAGCCGGGCAATCAGGAGCACGGCGCGGCGGCGTCGGCACTCGGCAAGCGCGGCAAGCAGCTGCGGCCGGTTGGCGTGCCGACGGCCGCTCTCGATCTCGGTGAACTCGGAAACGAGCTGGCCCGAGCCGACGAAGCCCGACACGGCCTGGCGCTGCGCGTCCAACCCCAGCCCGCTCGCGCCCTGGCGCTCGGTCGACACCCGGTAGTAGGCGATAAAAGCGGCCAAAACAGGTCCTTGTACAAATTCTAAACGGTGGTTTAGATTTGTACAGACCTAAAGCGAAGCCAAAACGGGTGGCAAACGCGAGCTTGTTTTCGGGGGGCTTATGCTGCATCGTCCACCAGGTAACGTACTTCTACTCAAATTCGGCCATACGTACACCTCATGAAACCATTTCTAAGTTCTACACTGATCGATCTTGCCAAGGAGCGCCTGGCTGTTTTGAACGCGCTTTCGGGCGGGCAAGCTCACCCGCTTGCTATGGAGTACTTTCTCGCGACACCTACCACTCCCGCCGAAACCGCTCTCGCTGAACTAAAAGCTTCTGACGTTGTGGTTCTTGTGATTGGCTTTAAGGCGGGTAGTCTATTGCCTGATGGCACAGGGAGAACCTACACCGAAGCGGAATACGACGAAGCACTACGCCTTGGAAAGGATGTCTTAGTTTTTCTAAAACAGGAACGCAGTTGGTTTAGGCGAACAGCCCATTGGAAGAACAAGGAAAGAGATCCGGCGAAAAAGAAGGCTCTGGAGAAGTTCCGCGCCCGTGTCGGTACCAGATACACATGGGATTATTTCGAAACGCCAGACAGGCTAGCCTTACAAGTTGTTCTGGCGCTACACGCATGGGAAGCAAGGGGACGACCAGGTGCCCGTAAAACTTTCGCATCCATTGACGATTATTACGTTAGCAAAAATCCCGCCATGCGCTTTAGGTTGTTGGATTTCAAGACAACACTCCTAGGAAGAAATAAGGAGCTTGCTGCGTTAGAAGATTTTTTGGCGGATTCGGATAAGCAGATCGCAATAGTTATCGGCCGTGGAGGAATTGGGAAAAGCAAATTACTTCACGATTGGGCACAATCTCATGCCACAGACGTTCTTTTTTTAAAGGACCAACCACTCTGGCACAGGGACTCCGAAAAAGAGATCCCAGCTAATTGCAAAATACTGATTGCGGATGATGCACACCGACTTGATTCACTACCCCGCCTTTTACAGCTTCTCCAAGAAACGGCCAAGTCTCATTCTCTCAAATTAGTTCTTTCTACCCGTCCTGGTGGCGTCGCCCGGTTGACGCAATCGGTATATCGATTCTTCACATCGTCTGAGATTGTTCAATTTCCCGGACTTACAGAGTTATCAAAGGAGCAGAGCCGCACGCTTGCGAGCCAAGTTCTTAGATCAGAATTTCAGCCTTATGCTACTCATCTCGCAGAAATCGGAAGTAACAGCCCCTTGGTGATTGTAGCTGGTGGTAATCTGATCGCCGCTCGGCGAATTAATCCTGCCCTGTTAACCACTTTGGAAGAACTTCGCTCTGAGATCTTCCATCGTTTGCTTGATGAGATAGACTTGAACGAATCGAGTTTCGCAGTTAAACCCCGTATAGTTCTTAGTTTGATCGCGGTACTTGGGCCAATTAATGTTGAACGGTCTGAGTTTCAGGATGCAGCTCGCCGACTTCTTGGGTTTGCATTGGATGAGATTTTGTCCACCATCGATTCTCTAGCCGCGACAGGAATTGTCACTCCACGCCCGGAACCTGTTCGTGTCATCCCCGATGTTCTGTCGGATTGGCTTGCTGAAGATTGCTGCCTTGGAACAGGAGGCCGAAGCACACGCTATGCCGACCGCGTGTACAGAGAGTTTGGTGCTTATTTCCTCAAAAACCTGATGCTAAGTCTCGCAGAGCTAGACTGGCGCAAGGGGCAGGCAGGAGAAACTGGGCTCAACCTGCTTGACGACATTTGGGCGGACATACGGACCCGCTTTCAGGTCGGGAACGAGTACGTTAGGCACAACATCCTGAAAGAACTCGCGCCAGCGTCGTCTTACCAGCCTATCGAAGTATTGAACCTCGTTAGAATGGCGCTTGACAGCCCGGTAGTCATCCCGGATAGCGAGATTGGCCACGCTTACCGGTTGAGCTATTCGCATGTCCTTTCTTTACTGCCTACCCTGCTGGAAGGGACGGCGTACCATCCCGATTACATCCACGATTCTGTATTGCTCCTTTGGCGGTTGGCGAAGGAAGGTTCTGAATCTAAGCCGGGCAGCAACGGTGCACAAGTCGTGTTAACGCGGCTCGCGTCGTGGCACCGCTACAAAGATGCGGCTGTTAATTTCGGGATGCTTCTCCAGGCTATTCGTCTGACGAAACGCCCTGATGCTTTTGCCGGCGAATACACGCCCTTTGAGATCATTCGCCAATTACTCGAAAGGGACGGAAGATTTGAAGAGTTAGGCGATGATGAGTGGACAATATCTTTTGGCAGATTTGGGCTCAATGGCCAAGTGGTAGGTCCTGTTCGACGAAGTGCGCTGGACTATTTAGATTCTGTACTTGACGATGGTGATACTCCCGCCATTTATGCTGTCCAGCTCATGGAGAGTCTGCTGCACAACCATCTCAACAGCATGGGCCGCATCTCTTCAACTGAAGAGCTTACCTGGCAGGATTTAGAACGGGAACGGTGCCTAGAGGCACTCTTACGCCGCTACTCCGAACCAAGCACTATTGTTCTTAAGGCCAGGATTTACAATGCTTTACGCTCGGCAACTGCGATCAACTGTCCAGAATGGGTCCGGGAGAGAGCTTCTGCTGCCGTTCAATCAGCGGATGTGTCAGACGAAGTTGCAGTAACAGACGCGCTTTGCACTGCAATACAGAACCTTCCTATACTAAGCGCAAACGTAGTTACAGAATCCTGGGAGCGTTCGATTGCAATGGTAATGCAGAGGGGGAAGGCAAGCCTTGAGCGATTGGCCGTAGATGTAAGTAGCCAAGTCACTCTCGTGTCAACATTAATTAAGGATTGTCTTGCAGTTCGTGTTACTCTCAATGGATTTGGGCATTTCATGTCACTTTTCGCAGGTAACCTTGCTTTTCTAGATTTACTGGCGGATTCCATCGCGCAGGATCGCGAACTCAGCGGCCTGCTCGCGCTTGTTCTTGGCGTAATCCATACGGCTGATGCTAGCGCGTTCCGACGAAGAGCCTTTGCAGCACTCAACATGGGCAATGTTGAGATCATCAATGCCTGCGCCAACAATCTGCGGGTCCTATCAGGGGCAAGTGAGGAGGATGTTGCTCTTATGCAGGCGTATGCCGAATATCCTAGCCGTGTTGCCAAGTTAGGAGTAAGCTATGCGGCAGCATATATGGGCAAATTTACCAGATTGTTACCTGCACTGAAAACAGCTGTGCTGGCGATTGATGTCGAAGAAGACGAAAAGGTCGCTGCCGAATTATCTAATGCTTTTGGCTTTTATGGTATCCCTTTAGCTACTCTGACACGCCAAGAAGCATCCGTTTTGGCAGCTAAGTTCGTATCGATTGATGATTGGGATACTAATCAGGGATCAATCTCACGCTTTCTGAATCAATTTGTGCACTCCTTTCCAGATGAAGCATTCGACATGCTAGTAGCGCGTATTGAGCGAAGTGGGACGGCACGCGCGCAGCATCGCGCTGGTTTTAGAACCTTTGGGCTTGTCTACGGAAGCATATCGTTTGCAGGCGTACCTTCTCAGAAGCTGATGGAGCTTACAGAGAAAGCATTGCAGCATGCATTGCTACCGCAAGCCGAACACGAGTACATAGATTTGTTTTGGAATGTTGCTGGAGACGATGATAGAGTATTTAGTTTGATCCTGGACAAAACACCATCTCTGCAAGAGATGGCTCTGCCTAAACTGGCGGCTTTGCTCAACAAGGCAGCCCCATGTCTTATTTCTGCAAAGTTGCCTTTTGTGAGAGATTTGTTGCGCATGTTTCAAGGGCCTGTTCGCGAACAACTCATCGATGCGATTGCGTACCAGAGCTACCGACAAGCCAACGGGGTGTTTACAGGAACTTCTCTAAACGAGACTACTCAAGAAAGACACCTCTTCGATAACACTATAGACGGATTTCTCGGAGCACCTGAGCTTGACGATCTCGCAGCAGCTTTTCAGCGGCTTTATGTGGGAGTGCCTCTCAAAAGGATCGGAAAGGACTGTAGAAATAGCAAATAGGAAGGTAGGTGTATAGCTGGTGCATCGCTGCCGGGTTATAGTAGATGCTGCCCACCAATCGATACACAGTAAAGCGTCTGAGACAGCACTTGTGCCCTCTCGACAGCCGTGTGTTTCGGGTCAGCCGCGGCCTCTCGCGCTCTGGGCAATACTAATGAGAAGGACGTAAAACCACGATGGACGACAAAGACCTGAAACTCAACTACCGGTGGCGCTCCGGGGAGCACGCGGCCTGGATCGCGGAGCACGGCCCGGCAGCGGGCGAGCGGGCGCACGGGCGGGAGACCAGCCCGGGGCATAGTTTGCTCACGGAC
>CAXTUV010000031.1:10841-13835 GCA_964247445.1 uncultured Acidobacteriaceae bacterium
GCTCAAGCAGGCCCGGAACCCGGGCGAGTACGCGGCCGGCTTCCGGGCGCGCCTGGCGGAGATCCCGGCGGCGGAAGGCAAACACCCGAGTTGGCGCGCGGGCTGGGAGGACGCGGACACGGAGCTGCTGGAAGCGGCCCGGCACCGGCAATGGCTCGAAGAGGGCAGGGAAGACGGCTACCTGGGCACGCGCCGCCTGCTCTACGACGTCGGGCACTCGGCGCGGGAGAACGGGGTGACCTTTGAGGAAGGAAGCACGGAGCCGTGGAAGGCGGGCTGGATCGCGGCGGACATCCTGATCGGATTGGAACCTACATTCTGACCTATGAAGAAACCGGCACAGCGAAGGCTGCACTGCCCATGCGGGCGCTTGAAGATCATCGCGCACGGCCTTTGTGCGGTCTGCTACACGCTCAAGCGGCAAGACAAGGAAGACTTCGGCGGCCTGCGCGAGGCGGTGCTCGCGCGCGACGGCTACCGGTGCCGGGTCTGCGCCGAGCTGCCGGAAGTCGAGCGGCTGTGCGCCGGGCAGCCGCCGTCGGTCCATCACCGGGTGCCGGGTGTGTCTAAGCTTGAGCTGATGATCACGCTCTGCGCCGCGCATCACGCCATGGTGACCCGTACCTTATTTCATGACAAGGGCTGGACGGCGCTGCTGACCCTGCTTTGGCGCGAGCAGCACCCGGGCGCGCATGAGCAGATGCGGATGGATTTCAGGAGACCTCCCATAGCATCCGTGCCAGTGCGCCTTTTCGGGAAGGAGAACCACTCCGCATAGCAGGCTGTGGAGCGCATTCTAAGAAAAACTCGCTTGCGGACCACGGCTGTAGAATTACCACATACTATCGAGCACGCTATGCAATTTAAACTTCTGTACACCGGCCAGCTACTGGGTGCTTCAAGAAATAACAGTCGTTTCTCACACAAACATGACATACGCAAAGCGTTGAGCCCGCAACTCTCTCAGCTATGGAGAAATCCCGGCGTATTGCGCGAGCTCGCTATGGACATTGGCCGTCCCAAGGTGAATCAGAATGCAGGGCTCGGTGAAAAAGAGTTTCTCGATCAGGCCTATCAAATTGGCGTAGAAACTATCGCTAACAACTGGCTCCAGAACAGCTCTCGCTATGTTCCACTAGTCACTACCAATGTAGCAACTCGCTGCCGAATTGACATACTCTTTCTCCGTCCGGGCAGAAAAGGTTTGGTGGTGCAGGGAGGCGACATCGATAACCGGATTAAAACTCTTTTTGACGCCTTTCGTCTGCCGAAAGGAGGCCAGGAAAATGTTAGTGATGTCGGAACATGGTTTGTTTTGTTGGAGGATGATTCGCTTATCTCAGATTTACGCGTTACAACCGATACCCTGCTCATGCTTCCAAGCGAAGCCGAGCTGAAGCCGAACGATGTTTTTCTGGTCATCGATGTACGTATTGAGGGACTCGATGAAGCAGATTACGATTGGGTTTGGCGACCCGGGCGGCTCCCGCGCTCAGTAGATCACCAATAGCAACTAACTGCTACCGCTTTCAGCACATCGCACAGCTTCAAACACCTTCAGTTTTGCAAGTACTAGTCTGGACCAGTGTTGCTGGTGTTGGCTAAACAATACAGCGCAAACAGAAAATAATGTACTTCATGAGACGAACACGCCTGTTAACCCTCGTCAGGAAGTTCTCCGAGATCAGTGTACTTTCCGCAGGAGCTACAAAATCTTTGATCCGACCATCCGCCATATGAAGAAAAATGCTCGATCATCCCGGGTTCAGTGAAGGAGCCACAGTACATGCAGCGAACCGAATATTCAGTTACGACACCTGGTTTGCGATGGAGATGCTTTTCAAGAAAGTCATCTAGCGAGTGGTAGCAATATTTGGCGGCACCTAACTCCGCTATAAGATCAGGGTGCAATTTTCCTTGATGTTGCGGATCGCTAAAATCATTCTTGTTGTTGGTGCAGAAGATAATCTCTTGGCTTTTTGCTTCCGCTACCACCACTTGCCAGAGTAGACAATCAGTTAGGGAAGACTTCTGTGAGCGGTGTCCTGGTACCTTTCCATCACGAAACCGCCTCGCCGCCGCCGCCCATGCATAATCATCATGCCTGACAACCCGAGCATGCTCGATTAGGCGATCAATCTCTGCAATGGTTGCTGGAACATTTTCCTTTAAAGTGTCGAGTCTGTTGCTTAATTCATTGGCCAGACTGGCAATTCGTTCTGGTTCCGCAAGAGGGCCCGATAGGAGTCGAAAATTCTTAATAGCTGTTTTCAGCGTTGCCCAAAATCGAGTCGTAGCGTGTTCCTTTTCGCGCTGATAAGCGGCGAGAACGCATTCGGGAACGACTACCTGAAGGCGAGAATCGCTCCCTGATACATTCGCGGTTATGACCTTAATCGCTCCCTCGTTCGCAGGATGTTGCGCTAGAGTGAGGTAAACATCAGCGTCGAAAATTATTACAGGCAGCACACGAAGATATTACCACTGGGTGCGCTTGGTTGATTGGATTAATACTGATAGTGTACATTTCAAGCCGACTTCTCACGGCCACGGCTGCTGCTAATCTTCTCTTGAATATCTCGGTGTTCAACTCGAAAACAAACCCTCGCTTCTAAGTAAGCTCGACGAGCATAGCTGACCAATTCATAAAGGCTTGCTTGCCTTTCTTGGGGTGGGCTTTTCCGTACCGGCACCTGCTTGCGGACGGAGACGGATGTTTTCACCGTCTTCTTCCTTGCTCTACTTGCCATGCTGTTCTCCTTAGAACCGTGCTGCACCGCTGAACCGGAGCTGCCCTGCCTTAAGATCAAAACCCGGGGCCGTCCGTCGCGCCTGGCTGCCCCGGCGCGAGCGGCTTGGCTGTTCCGGGCACGACCTGCCGCCCGTTCCTGAGCATGACGGTCACCTCCAGCGGCGCGGCGGTGCGGAATTGCAGCAGTTGCTCGGGCTTGAGGTCGATCTCCTTGCCGCGCGTGACTGCGTTCACCCCCGCCC
>CAXTUV010000032.1:0-288 GCA_964247445.1 uncultured Acidobacteriaceae bacterium
GTCGTATCGATCGTTTCCCAGGCCGAGCTTCAGGTTCTCGCGGACATGCGCAACTGGGCTAGTGCGACGTGCTGAGGATCATGTTCAAAAATCTAGTCGTTGTCCCTGTAGACGGCCTGCTGTTGGAAGATGCGTATGCACAAGTCTTGCGAGCCGGTAAGGATTGGCCGGAAGGAGACAGCCCAGTGGATGACCTGAAGAGTGCTCTCTGAGCCTACGTTTCACCCGCAGCATTAGAAGCGCTCACACGCAACAACCTGAAAGAAAGCATCCTGAGCAAATTTCGGG
>CAXTUV010000032.1:298-1057 GCA_964247445.1 uncultured Acidobacteriaceae bacterium
CCCCGCATACCGCCCCTCCCTTAGTCGGGTGTAGCGGCGCATTCGGCTTCCAGTCGTCGTAATTAACAGCACAATGCGTACGCGCGCGAGGCCAGCATTTTATCTAGCTTACAGGCGAGCGCTTCGGCTGGGGATTTCCGGAGCGGCAAACCATCAGCGGCTTTCCGTTAAGAAAAGCCGCCTCATGCGGATTGACGCGGTGCTATCTAGGTGCCTGCCCCTAGTCGGTGGAACCGGGCCGGATGCGCTTGGCCGTGGCCGTCACGGCGTCCGTGCGAATGACCGCGCCGCTCGCGTTGAAGAACTGCTGGTTGAGGTTTGCCGTCCAGGAGTTGCCGTCCGCGCTCAGCACGGCCGTGCCCTCAAGCACGGTGGTTTGGAACTGCCGGAGCGAGGAGTCGTAAATGATTTTGTTAATCGTGACCGTATAGTTCTGGCAGTCTTGGGAGCTCCACGCGCCGTAGCCCGGACTCGGGTTGCGGGTCGGCTCGTTTAAGTCGATCGCATCGGTTTCGGTCAGCGTGCCGCCTTGGTTAAGCACGATCAGGGACTGCGACGTGCCCACGTTGGTGATGGTGAGGGTGTCGGCCCAAGCGCCCACGAATGGATTGTAGATACCGAGCCGGCAGAACTCGCCGTTCACCTGCGAAAGAGGCTGCGGCGGCTGGATGGTTTGCGCATGCGATGGGGCGACGCCGGCAAGAACAGCGGCAAAAACAGCAGCGGGCAGAAATAGTCGGTTAAGCAGCAGTGGGGAGT
>CAXTUV010000032.1:1067-11649 GCA_964247445.1 uncultured Acidobacteriaceae bacterium
GCTACGAAGCATCTGGGTACTTCCTCCTTGTGGTCCGTTGGGCTGCGCGGGGCGGCGCAGTTTTCGATTGATAGCTCGGAGCGGGAGATCGCGGCACCCGCGCCGAAGCAGGGTCACTGCGCGGGTTGGGTCAGTGTGAACCGGGTTGCGACATCCGTCACGGTATCCGTGGAATACAGCTCACCCTGCCCATTGAAGCGCTGGCGCTGGAGCGTAGCCGTCCACGAGTTGTTGTCTGTGGCGAGGGTTGCGGTGCCGCGGAAAACTTCCTTGCCGAAGCCGCCCTCCTTTGGATCAAAGGTCAGCTTGGTCAGCGCGACCTCATAATTCTGGCAGTCCACGGCCTTCCAAACGCCGTGACCCGGCGTGGCCAGGTTGACTAAATCCACCGACACGGCTTCCGTGAGCGTTTGATCGAGGTTGAGCGTAATCAGCGCGCTGGCCACCCCGGCTGTCGGAATGGCCAAGGTTTCCGTCCAGGTGCCGACAAAGGGATGAACAATGCCGAGCCTGCACAGCTCCGGCGCAGGCGTCTGGGTGGTTTGTGCTTCGAGCGCGCTCCAACTGCCCAGTAACGGACCCGCCGCGACCGCCGCGAACACCAGTGCTCGTAGATACAACTGCATGAGATCTCCTTTCCATACCGCTTGCCGTTCGTGCTGCGTCGCTCCCGCGGCGCGCTTTGTGCCGCGGCCGTTCCCGGGGGGAACCAGCGCCTCGCTACATGTTTCGCTTGTATACGTGTACGTAAAGGAAAAGATGCTGCTTGTTTTCCAAACGATGCGTCGGGACGATGAAAATTTACAAAACGTCCTTGGAGCGGAGACCTGTATTCGTGCCTCTTTCACCGACGTACGGCACCAGCCCGGCACCCCGTGTGTTGTGGCAGGCGGATTGATCCTACATTCAGTTCAATTTGTAAATATACATGTACGTATTCCGGCAAATGATTGCCGCTGCTATGCCGATAAGGGAAGAACGATCCGATGTGCTTTCAGCCCGTCACGCATTTCACCAAATCGCTCCATCTCGGCATCCGCAACTGCATGAGTTAAGATTTGCCGGCGGTGTGCGCGCCTGTTCCCGCGCGGATGCCGGCGATCAGTGTGTCGACCACGGCCGCCGCGAAGAGCTCCGGCGGCCCGAAGGGAAAGCCTACCTGCGTCAACTGGAGGGACACGCAGCCGTGAATGCCCGCCCATAAAATTTTGGCCAGTTCAAACCGCTCTCCGGTCACCAATCCATCGGCCAGTGCCGCATCGACATATTCAAGCATGCGCAGGAATGCGGTTTGGCCGCCCGCCGCGTTTGGAATATTTTCCTCGTTCGACGGACTCCGATTGCGCTTCGATGCGGAAGCCCGGCGGGTCATGAAGACAAGCTCGTACTCTTCCGAGTTGTTTAAGCCGAACTCGATATATTGCAACAGCGCCTTTCGCAGCACCGGCAAGGGCTCCGCGCTTCCCGGCTTCGGCAGCACCTTCCCAAGCTTCGCGAAGCCTTCTTTCGCCAAAGCGGTCAAGATGTCGTGCTTATCGGCGAAATGGTTGTACAGCGCCATCGGGGAATACTCAATGCGGTCGGCGATCTTGCGGATGGTCAGCGTTTCGTCACCGTTTTCGCTGATCAGCCCCCGCGCCGCGTCCAGAATACGTTTGCGGAAAAGCTCTTTGTCTCGAAGCTGCCGCTCGCGGACTCCCATCGCGTTATTTCCTCAATCCAGGCCAGATGCGAGGCCTTCCGACAGCATACGGGCAGCTCTCTCCGTAGTTGTACACTCAGCATACATACTCATAGCTCTGCCCGTCCTTGTCTTGCAGATACGTTGTATGTTTTGCAAAGCTGAAGGCTTTGATCTCAGTTTTCCAAACTCTATTTTCCGATCTTTACGCACTCAGGAAAGCTTGTCATCGTCTCAGCAATTTATTCATGCTCAGAGCCCTCAGTTAGGCTGAAGATCAATTCACACGGGTTCAGAAGCATGTGCGAAGGTACGCCGGATTCCTTTCCCGAAGGAAGTTTTAGGGACTTACCCTGGGTTGCGGGACTACCGGCGGTCACAAGCAGTCGTGCTCAGGCAAGCGCAGAAACAGCTTGGCAGCTGTTTCTGTATGGTGATTGCAGTGGATGAATCAGCCGGACGCACGCATCGAGCCTAAGCAGCACTTCGAAGTACTCGATGGCCTGCGCGGTATCGCGGCCATGATGGTGGTCATCTTTCACATGTGCGAGGCGTGGAACGGCGGCGATCACGCCAGGCAGATCATCAACCATGGCTACCTGGCGGTGGACTTCTTTTTCATGCTCTCCGGCTTTGTCATCGCCTATGCTTACGACGACCGTTGGCACCCCAAAAACGGTCAGGCTCGCATGACGGTATGGGACTTCTTCAAGCGCCGTCTGATCCGCCTGCAACCCATGGTCGTTCTGGGCACGATTTTTGGAGCGCTGCTCTTTTATCAGGGCACCAGCCACAAGGTGTTTCCACTGATCGCAGCCACACCGGTGTCCAGGCTCATCCTCATCGCACTGATCGGCTGCACGCTGATTCCCATACCCATCTCCATGGATATCCGCGGCTGGCAGGAGATGCATCCACTCGACAGCGCGGCTTGGTCGCTCCTTTTCGAGTACATCGCAAACATCGGCTACGCGCTCGGCCTACGTAAGGTGTCCAATCGCGTGCTCTTGGGGCTTGCGGCGGTCTCCGCGGCCTTGCTCGCGCACTATCTCGTGACCACGCCGCGCGGCGACATCACAGGCGGCTGGACACTCGACGCGATCGAGCTCAAGATCGGCTTCCTGCGGCTGTTCTACCCGTTCCTGGCCGGCATGCTCCTGCAACGCATGCACGGGCGCATCCATGTCCGCAACGCTTTCCTGTGGTGCAGCTTATTGCTTGTCTTCACGTTCGTCCTGCCGCGCTTCGGCACGCCGGCCACGCTTTGGATGAATGGTCTGTACGAGGCGTCGGTTGTTGTTCTGCTTTACCCGATCATCGTGGCCATGGGTGCGGGCGAGCAGATCAGCGGACGCGCGGCCACCCGCCTGTGCCGCTTCTCAGGTGCGATTTCCTACCCGCTTTACCTCACGCACTATGCGCTGATCTATATCTACACAGCCCGAGTTGCCGACGGGAAGCTTACCCCGGCGCAGGGCCTGGCGTGGGGCGCGGCCTTGTTCTTTACCGCCATCGCCATCGCGTATGCATGCCTCAAGCTTTATGACGAGCCGGTGCGCCGATGGCTGAACCGTCGCTTCCTGGTTACCGGCACCACTACGCCATAGCTCGGATCTGAAGGAAGCAAAACTCTGATCAAGGCCCGGCGATGCAAACGCACCAGCAATCGTCCTTCCCTATCTTCCGAAGAAACCAAAATAAGCCGAAACGTCTACGGAACGCCAAGCTGTGAACCGGCTGCGGACCGACATAGAATTCGGGGTGCTCACAGGCGGAAAGGACCGTGGACGGAGGTGAGGCACTCCGCCCTTGACCCAGTATTTGCTGCGGGGCGCGGGCGGCTCGGCCTTAACAGCAGCTTCGGTCTGTTTGATCGGACACCCATAGGCTTGGCTTGCATGTTTGTGCCGGCGGTGCTTCGGCTCGTGCGGGGGGGGGTGCCCCGTTTGCCGGGTCGTGAACCTGATCGAAACCTTGGCTTAACGCCATCACACTTCACAGGAGAAAGACCATGCAAAGCTATAAAAACCACACCCGATATGACCCTGCTATGCACTTCTTCCTTATTCCGTTCAGTATGCTCCTGCTGCTGGGAGCAATTGCCTTGGCGGCCGTGCAAAGGACGCCGGTCAGCCTGCTTGTGGGCGGTCTTGCGCTGGCTTCCGCGATCAGGACCTACAAGGTACGCACATACGCGACCTATACCCAGGACAGGATCGTGCGCCTGGAAGAAAGTGTACGTTTACGGAGGTTGGGGGTCGACCCTGACCGCTTGACGGTGCAGCAGCTCATCGCGCTCCGCTTCGCGCCGGACGGCGAAGCAACGGAGCTCGCCGCCCGTGCTTCACGCGAAAGCCTTTCCGCCGACCAGATCATGCGCGAGATCAAAATGTGGCGGCCTGACGAACACCGGGTGTAAGAGGCGAGAAGCAGATGCACCGCGAAGCATTCGACGTGATCGGTTCGGCCAAAGGGGGCACACCGCGCCGGGCGTCGCAAGCACATAATCTACGTCAAGCGCTTGCGGGGCTTTGTTAAAACTCGCACTGCGCGTTTGTGCGGCGCGTAGTGCGCTTCCGCTTGACCGTGTGAACGGACAGGCAAGATGACGAAGCCGTTCTGTACGTAGAGGTCGGGGTCTCGTTGAGGCGGCAAAGCAGCGAAAATCCGTCGAACCGGAGGAGGGAAACCGAACGCCCACGCCGCCGGAGCAAGCCTCGAACCTGCCTGTTTACACGCCGTCAACACGCGCCTGCCTACGATAGCCTGGGTAGGCGCGAGTGTCAGCCGAAGCCGATCCACCGTACGGTCGACCATGCGTATTCTCGTCATCGACGACGAAGAAAAAACCACGCGCTTTCTCCGCAAAGGCTTGGGCGAGGCGGGCTTCGTGGTCGATGTAGCCACGAACGGCGAGGACGGCCTCCAGTGCGCGCTCGATTTCCAGTTCGACCTGCTGATTCTTGACGTGATGCTGCCCCGTTTAGACGGCTGGCAAGTGCTCACGCGGTTGCGCCAAACCGACCGGGCCACCCAGGTGCTTCTCCTGACGGCGCGTGATGCCGTCCACGAGCGTGTACACGGCCTGGAGTTAGGCGCGGATGACTACCTGGTCAAGCCATTTGCGTTTTCCGAGCTCCTCGCCCGCGTGCGCACCCTCCTGCGGCGGGCACCCGCCCGTCCGCAGGACACGCTCCGCATCGCCGACCTCGAGATGGACTTGCTGCGGCATCGCGCCAGCCGTTCCGGCAAGCGCCTCGACCTCACCGCGAAGGAGTTTCTTCTCCTATCATTGCTGGCCCGGCGGGCGGGCGAAGTGCTGTCCCGGGCGCTCATCTCCGAGGCCGTATGGGACATGAACTTCGACAGCGACACCAACGTGGTCGATGTCAACGTCCGGCGGCTCCGCGGCAAGGTGGACGACCCTTTCCCACGCAAGCTGATTCAGACGGTGCGCGGAGCCGGCTATGTTCTTGAAGCTGATTCCTAGCCATCTCGCGCGGTCCGTGCGGACGCTGCGGTTCCTGCGCGCCGCCGGGTATGCCCTGGCTGGCTTGTCACTGTTTACCCTCGCGACCTCCAGCCTGTACTTCGTGCTCGTTTCCGAACTCGACCGGAGCACGGAGCTGTTTCTGAGCGATAAGCTGAACGTGCTGCGCACCATGCTGCGGGAGCGCCCGGAGGATGAGGACGCGCTGCGCGAAGAGGTGGAGCTGGAAACAGCAGCAAGGCGGTATGAGCATTACTACATCCGCCTCCTCGACGAGCGCGGCCAGCCTCTTCTCACCACACCCGGCATGGCGGAAGCAGTTGACCTTACACAGTTCGCGGCGACTACGCGTGCGCACATGGAGGCACTCAAGCCCATGCGGGGCAGGGACGGCAAGAGATTTCGCGTGGCAACTGCTGCGGCTCCGGTCGGCCTACCGCCCCGACGCATGGACACCATCCTCGTCGCCATCGACGTTTCGCAAACCGAAGAGTTCCTGCGGCATTTCCGCTTCGTCTTTTGGTCCATTCTCCTGTGCAGCTCAGCCGTGTTTCCCTTGGTCGGCTATCGCATCGCACGCGGAGGCACTCAACCCATCGAGGAAATGGCGTTCACCGCGAAGCGCATCAGCTCGACACACCTCCACGAGCGCATTCGCACCGAAGGCTACCCGTTCGAGCTTGCTTCGCTTGCCGCTACGTTCAACGCCATGCTCGACCGGCTTCAGAATGCATTCGAGCGCATCTCGCGTTTTTCGGCCGACATGGCTCACGACCTCCGCACCCCTGTAAACAACATCCGGGGCGAAGCGGAGGTGGCGCTCAGCCGCGCCCGCACGGTCGAAGAGTACCGCGAAGTTCTTGAATCATCGCTTGAAGAAGCAGTGCGCCTGTCCGAACTCATCAGCAATCTCCTTTTCCTCGCGCGGGCGGAAAACCCCTTGGCGCACCTACGGCGCGAACCGATGGATATGCGCGAGCTGCTCGAGGGCGTCCGGGCTTACTACGAGGCTTCCGCGGCCGATGCGGGCGTCTCCCTGCTCACACGCGTGGGCAGGGAGCCGGTTGTGGCCGCGGTGGACCGAACCCTGATGCAGCGTGCGCTAGGGAACCTGGTCGCGAACGCGGTCGCCTATACGCCGCGCGGCGGTACCGTGGCGCTGTACGCCGCCGCCGCGCGGGAAGGCGTGTGCGTGGAGGTGAGCGACACGGGCGTCGGCATCCCAGCCGAGGCGCTGCCCCATGTGTTCGATCGCTTCTTTCGCGTGGACCCATCCCGCGCGCAGGCCTCCGGCGGCAGCGGGCTCGGGCTTTCGATTGTGCAAGGGATCATGACCCTGCACAGCGGCTCGATTGAAATCGCGAGCCGGCCCGGGACGGGTACGCGGGTTGCCCTGCGCTTGCCCGCAAGCCGGGCGTAATGAGCAGGTTGGGGCAGGAAGGCTGCTCGTCATCATCCTTCTTGTGAGCGGTTCTGGCCGAGTGCGGCAGCAGCTTTGGCAAGGGCTTCACGCACATGGAACCGCGTTGAACTCCCTGTGGCGCTTGGTCGGGGTGTCGGAAGTCCATCCAAAGCTGCTGTGAGAAGGTCAACACTCCAGGTCTACCTCGCCGGCTGAAGCAGTCGGCGCACGCACGGTGCCGCATCCTGTATTCGGACACCTGTACACCGTGGGCGGCCGCATGATGAAACATGGCGGGATGACTTATACAACATGGCCGCGTGCGATGAGCAGTACCGGCTGGGGACCCAGGCGCGGGTCTTTGACGTGCAGCCGAGAAGCTGACTGCACGCCCGCACGTCGTCAGTTGGTGATGTGAACACGGCAGAGGAGGGGAGGAAGTTTGCGTCTCCGCTGTACTGAACGGTGAGCGCGGCACGGAACTGCTTTGCCAGCGCGAGGTAAGAGGAAGGAAAGCTGATCGAGGCTTGCCCCCGCACCAGCGGTACGGCATTGATGGGCGCGCCGTTCAGCAGTATCTGAAGCGTGCCGGTCGGCATCCCGGCGATCTGGGGTCGGAGCGTGAAGGTTTCATTCGAGGTTGTGCCTGCGGTGACGGTCAGGCTTGTAATCGTGACCGTGGCCTTGCTCACGGCGATCGTCGCCTGCAAGGACGCAGCCGCGTAGTGAGCGGCATCAGCGGGCGTGAAGGTAGCTGCGACCGAGTGCGGGCCTGCTCCAAGAAGCTCGCCGCCCGTGGGCGAAGCTTGAACCGAACCCGCCAAAGGAGCAGCCTTAAATAGAGGATACGGCTTCGGCGCGAGTGAGGGTACTTGAGCCACCAGGTGTGCAGCCAGCTCTTCGGCCAGGAAATCATGTCCTTCCGGCGTCGGGTGCCCGTTCAGAAAAGCGTAATTGTTTCCGGTCGATGCATCGGTCGAGTTCCCGTAGAACCAGTTGAGCGCTCCGTCATTGAAGTAGGTGACGTTCTTGCCTTCCGCAGCTACCGCCGCCGCTTGCGCCTGCTCATTGATCGGCTGGTCCTGCTGAACGCCGAAGAAGTAGATTGGGTCGGATGGTTTGCAGGCCTGGATGGCGGCAAGTGTATCTTCAACCCCGCTTTCGGTTCCAGAATAGTTGCCGTTCCCGTCGTTGGTGCTGCCGAGGATAAAAACTCCGTCGATCGGATTCGGGCAGATATCGGTTTGCGCGCGGCCTGACCAAACACGGTGGTTCAGGTCCGTGCCGGTGTTTGTAAAACCAGTTCCGCCAATGCCGTCGTACCAGTAGTTCCAGTTGAAATACTCGCCGAGTGCTTCCGGGTATCCTCCCCCGGTGATACCGGGCTGCGCGGGCCCAATCGCCGGCGGCAGGATTGTCGGGCCGGTCCAGGAATCACCGAGCAGAAGCACGGTCTTACCGACCGGCACTTGAGGGGCTGAGATGGACTCGCCCGGCAGCGTGTTGATGCCGAAGATTGGAGCATTCGCACTGATGCCCACCTTGACCTGACGAGGCGTGCGATTTGGAAATTTGATCAGCACATATGCGGCATTCGGATAGGGTGTGCTGTCGCCGATGCTGTCAGCTGTCGTCCAATCTCCATCCACCCACACTCGGTAACCGAGCCCGCCGCGCCCTTGCAGCTTGACTTCCACCTCCGAGCAATCGCAGGTAAACGCCATACGCAGGTAGCCTGAGTACGGGGCCGGGTAATTGAACATGCCGTATCCGCCGACGGCGTGGGTGTCCCCGCTGGGCGAAATCGTACCGCCTTCATAGCGGATTGCGGGATCGTTCGCCAAGTAGGTCAGCGGCCCGCTTGGAGCTATCGCACTTACCTGGTTCGAGGTGATTACCGCGGCATCGGCGGCATATGCGGGCATCGGAGAAGCAGCAGCATGGATACCCAGTGTCGCAGGGTCGAAAGCCTGGCCATAGATGATGCCGGCGGGCGCGCCGGGAGAAATGGTAAGTGCGGGCACTTCCAACTCCGACTGAAAGCTCAGGCTTGCGGAAGCCGGCGCGTACCGGCTGTTTCCGGCCTGCTTGGCGGTAGCAGTAACCGTGCCGGTGCCGGTAAGGGTGAGCACGCGGCCGTTAAGCTGTGCCGGTCCCGCAATGCTTAAGGTGACCGGCAGATATGCCGAGGAAAGCGCAATGACCTGGAAGGGTGCTGATGTGACGGGCCGGTCGGCAATCGGCAAAAACTGGATGGTTTGTGCGGTTTGGGCAGCGAGCGGGGCGGCTAAGCATAGGCAGCCCCACAGAAGCGACGCGGAACGGGAAGTCATAAAGATCACCTGGCTTGCCAGGACTTGCGGAACTGCCCTGGTTTTCTGTTGCTGCCAAGATACGCTGAAGCACGGACTTGTCTAGGAACGATGGTGTGAAAGTTCATGCCGTTAAACGTGGCGCAGGCCGTTGCCCGCAGCTGAAGCTGCTGAGCCGGGTTGCGCTCGTACTTGGGAAAGTGATGCTTCGGTTAGGGAGATTTTCTTGTTTCTCTTGCTTCCCGCGTTGCAGAAGGTGGCGCTGGTTGGCGGCACCTGCACAGGACTTGGAACGGGAGGCATCGCGTGCGCATTGCCGGTCTTGCCGGCGCAGCCGTCCTACTCACGTATGTCCATCGCGCTCTGAGTGGGCTGACGATTTAGGTAAACTTCTCCAAGCGCGCGTCTTGTCAGCCGCGCGCTATGCTGTCCGAAGTAATTGTTTTAAGAGGGATAGTTGGCGGTCTGCTGGGCTGCCGGGCAGCAAATGGAACGAGAGCAGAAGCGGAGTTTAAGAAAGGAAAGGCGGCTCAGATGGTCAACGAAGCACACCGCGCAACGTGGATGAAGTACGAGGAGGCCTGGGCAGGGATCTCGTCAGCGGATCGCATGGAGATCCTTGCCGACACAAGTGCGGAGGATTGCGTATTCGCCACACCCCAGGCCGAAGGCTCATCACGCGCCGCGTTGGCGCAAGTTCTCGAGCAGTTCCAACAGCAGTTTCGGGGCGCACACATCCGCACCCAAAGGTTTATCGAACATCATCGGCAGTCGCATGCGGAGTGGATCATCTACAGCAGCGAGGGAGCCGAGCTTTTGTCGGGAGCCAGCGTGGCCCGCTACGGCGAGGATGGACGCATTACGCATCTCGCCGGTTTTTGGGAAACTTAGCTTTGTAAGTAGAGTACTCTCGGGTTCGAAGTTCAGCGCGTAAGTTGGCGCAGGCTTGTCCCCTCGGCCAAGCTTCTCCTTGCAGTCGCGCGGTGGACCATAGGTTTTCGTACAAGGCATGAGATTGCATACTGTGTACGGGTGAACACAGTGTGCTTTGCTCATCCATCCGCCGGGGCGCTATTGCTGGAATTCTTTCGGAAAGGGTTGAGAGTTACACCGGATCGTTTACGAGAGAGCAGCTATTCTCCAAGTGACCTTTGCTGGACGGCCCTTGATCCCCTGTAAAAGGCCACATACTGCACGTACCCTGTGGTGCTGGAAACAGGCTTGTCAAACGGCATCGCTTCAAGTGCCGTCCAGTGCGGCCCGAAAGAGAGGTTGTTTCCATAGGGGGATTGCGAAGCATCCAGCTGAAATACCGTGATCTGGCCGGCTGAGGGGGCTGCCTGCTTGAAGTCAACAATGCCCTCGGCGTAAATCAATGGACCATCCGCGCCAGAAGGTAAATCAATGGATTGAGAATGGGATGGACGCAGGAGTGTCGGCAGTTCATTTGCCGGAATCATCATCTTTGAGTCCACGCCTATCGAAAGAATGGTTGCGATACTGTCAGCCGCCGGCAGGCTGGACCTGCGAACCTGGGCAGCGAAGGGCAGCATGCCTCTGGCCGCGGCTTGAAGACCGTGAAACATGCCCCACATGCCGTACGCCTGCTGGGTTCCTAACACACCGTGCTGTACCTGGTAGCGGTAATTATTGAAGATGACTGTGTCTCGATTCGGCACCCTTTCAGCGTTTTGCAC
>CAXTUV010000032.1:11659-13499 GCA_964247445.1 uncultured Acidobacteriaceae bacterium
AACAGCATTCAAGCATGGTTGGTCCTTGTCAGCTCAGGCCTTTCGCCCAGCATTCCATTGAAGAACAGCATCGGCTCTCTTGGCCCGCGTCTCCATCTCCAACGAACGCAGCCAAGTGTCGTTCACCGTCGCCCCGGTCGCGCGTGCAATCCACCGAATCGCAAAAGGAAAGTACTGCACCTCATCCAGACCCACAAAAGCGATGCGCCGATCAGGCGGCAAGGTCTGGTTATAAACCCGTATGGCTCTGATTTTGGCTTCAAAGTCGCGGTTGCCCCACTGCTCCCTCGGCGTCCAAAGATCGAAAACCTCGCGCAAGCCGCGTTCGTCGCCCGTTTCGAGGAAGTAGTTGAAGGCATCAGCTTCCGTCGGATCAATCTCAGCGGCATAGTATCGAAGGCCTGTCTGGCTGTTCAGAGATTCCAGCAGCGAGAGGTCGAGCGTTTGCGGCGCGAGGGAACCGTGCGCTTCCGTCAGCAGGACAAGCTTTTTCGCACGCAACTCGGCCGGCAGACGACAGCGAACCATGCCGTTGACCGGGCCTTGAGCCACCACGTGCTGTTTGAGGTAAGCAATGTTCTCTGGGGTGGATTTTAGGTAGCCGCGATGGAAGAAACCGAGAATCGCAGAAAACGCGAGGAACACTTTCATACCGAAACCAACACTGTCCATGGGTCAGTCCCTTTCGCCCACTTGTTTTGGGGACTCACTGAAAGGTCGATTCAAAGTACAAGGGGTAAGTTGCAGATCGTTGTAGCGGCGAGTCCGACGCCAGGGCGCGAGAGCAGAGATGGACAGGCATCGATTGAGGCTTCGTTCACTCTGGGCGTCATTGTGATTAGAATCCACTGATTCTCCTGCCGTAGGAGTGAAGCCAAATCGTGCGCTCAGTCTGGGGCCGCGTTCGCCCCACCACAGCCACATCGCGCCGCACACGGCACACAGTAAAGGAAAGAGAAAAAGGCTGCCTTCGGGGCCAACAGAACCACCGCTCCACAGGGTTGTACCTTGAGGGTGCTGACGCAGCAAGAAATCACGGACCCGAACGCCGCTGTCTGCTGTTCCATATAGAAAGGATTGTCCCCAATCCCAGCTGGCATGGAATCCGATCGCCCACCAAAGAGACTTCGTGTACCAGAGACTAAGGCAGAACAGCAGGCTTGCTCCACCTGTGGAAAGCAAACCGACGACGGATTCGTCTGCATTGTGCACGTGCCATCCGATAAAGGCACCGGAAACGATCAGCGCGGCCCACCAAAAGCCCACTCCCCGAGCGAGCGTGTGCTGCAGGAACCCGCGAAAGCAGGATTCCTCCAAAACTCCGACCATGAAAAAGACGATTGCCCACGCCAGGGCGTACCCCACGGTACTTCCGCCGTGAAGTTGGACACCATCGAAAACGATGTGGCCTGTGGCCCATAGAACGCCGATCAGAACGGTGAGCGACACAAATCCCCACGCGGCACCGGTCCACAGTCGGGTTCCTGCTTCGCGACCAGCGTAGCCATAGGACACAACGGCTTTCTGCATGATTCTCGCGACCACCCAGGTCGCGGCAAGAACGACGAAGAGCTTTGCGGCTCCCCGCACCAAAGCTGCTTCTAACGAGACCGGAGCAGTAAGGCGCAGCGCAGGATCGTGATTCAAGAGATGATTCGCGAGCCTATCAAGCGACACGTACAGACCCAAAAACAAGCTAACCGCCCAACCGGCCCGCAGCCCGTGTCGCCCCACAAACACCTTGTGCCATGCAGACATACATTCCTTTTCGCATTGTTCCATCGGAAAAACGACGGGTGACAGTTTGCTGCCGCTCTTACGTTTCTGTACAGTGTACACA
>CAXTUV010000033.1:0-1943 GCA_964247445.1 uncultured Acidobacteriaceae bacterium
GTAGTGTACGGTGAGCGGGACCGACAGGAAGCTGATGCCGATCGTCAGTGCCTTTTGAAGTAGGGTGACTGAGGCGCTGAGGCCGGCTTTGCGGTAACGCTCGCGGCCGCGGTCGGCGCTGGCGCGGAATAAATTCCTGAGCGAAGCAAGGGTCGCGAGACTCCTGGCGCGCTGGAGAAAAGCGCGGGGAGGGTCGGCGAGTAAGGGCATGATTCCCTTTCGGGCTGAATGCACAGGCCGGACGGCTCCGACACTGTTGACCAGGAAGGCACCCGGGACTGCGCGAAATCGGAGGAAGCGCGGCCTTGAATGCGAATGAGGGAGCAGGCTGTAGAGAGCTGGCTTCGCCCCCTCAGTTACGTCGGAGTATCCCAAATGCGCCGGGGAGAGTCAATCTTTACCGCTGGGAAATCCGCGAGCATGTGTCTTGATTTGAGCCGAGGCGGCAGGGCGATTTCTACCCCGGCTTGCCCCGCAGCCTTGCCCGCGTCCGCTGAAACACGGGCGGACGCAGCGCCTCGCAGTTCTGAAAGCATGGGCAAGCGCGGTTTGCCCGTGCCATTTTCCCTAGCCTGCATCCGCCGGCGCGTGGGACCATGGTGGAGGAGGTTTCCGCGTGAGATCAAAGGTCCCCCCCAGGGTCAACATTCTTGGTGTCGGCGTGAGCGCTATCTCGATGGCGGAGGCGGTGGATCACTCCGCCGGATTGGTTGAGCGCGGCGGACGCGGGTATGTTTGCGTGACCGGCGTCCACGGCATCATGGAAGCGCAAGCGGACCCTTCGCTCCGGGATACCCTGAACGGCTCCTTCCTGACCACGCCGGACGGCATGCCCACCGTGTGGCTCGGCCATGCGCGCGGCTTCCGCTCCATGACGCGCGTGTATGGACCGGACTATATGCTTGCCCTGTCGGAAGCAGGTGTTGCGCGGGGCTTTCGCCATTTCCTATACGGCGGCAGGCCCGGTGTCGCTGAGAAGTTGAAGGCGAGTCTGCTCGCCCGCTTTCCCGGCATGGACATCGTCGGCACCTACACCCCGCCGTTCCGCCCCTTGACTGATTGCGAAGAGCGAGCCTTGGCCGCGGACCTTCTCCAAGCGCGCGCCGATATTCTTTGGGTCGGCCTGAGCACGCCCAAGCAGGAGCGCTTCATGCGCCAGTACCACGATCGGCTGCCGGTGAAGCTGATGGTCGGCGTCGGCGCGGCTTTCGACCTGCTCAGCGGCAACCTCGATGAAGCGCCGAACTGGATGAAGCGGGCCGGGCTGCAATGGCTGTATCGGTTGATCAAGGAGCCGCGCCGTCTATGGCGGCGTTACCTGACCAACAATCCCCGATTTGTTTTTCTCGCCGGGCTGCAGTTGGCCGGGCTCCGTCGCTATGCGCTCTCGCCCGCTGAAAGTTCAAAATAGGGCGAAGTTCACTAGCGTTGCGGCAGCCCGCTTTATAAGGGGAGAGCAGGGAAGAAGCGCATACGTTCCGCGCCCGCCTGCAACCATGAGCCGCAGCTACGCAGGCAAACCCCGGTTCAGAATCCGCGAAGAGGAGCACCGAGCTCAGGAAAGCGATTGCCGCGTCTAATTGAAATCGCTGCCGTTTTAAAGGGGCGGGGAAGGCTTGTCTTTTGATTCTGATTTCACTTCGCGCCCGCCGGCAGGCGCTCCTGCTCGCAACCGCTTCTGTTTCGCTGGTCCCGCATGCCCGGGCAGTCCTGGTCCACGGGGTAGTCCGCGACGGGCTGGATAAGCCGATTCCGAATGCCCTGGTGACCCTGCTCGGCAACGGAACGGCACTGATCACCGCCCGCACACAGGGGGACGGCAGTTACACCTTAAACACAGCTGCGACGGGCCGCTTCTATGTGCTCGCGGTCGGCAACGGCTTTCGGCAGCTCCAAACTGAAAGCTTTTACGGCGAGGCGGCGGGCTCGATCGAGCGCGATAT
>CAXTUV010000033.1:1953-13252 GCA_964247445.1 uncultured Acidobacteriaceae bacterium
GTCGTGGTGAGCGCCACGGGGACGCCGGTACCCGGCGCGCAGACCAGCGCCTCGGTCACCGAGCTGTTCCGTACTGACTTTGAGAACTTTCAGAACGTGACCGAGGCGCTCCGCACCGTGCCCGGCTTCCAGCTTGCAACCAGCGGCGAGCGCGGCGCGCTCACCTCGCTTTTCATCCGCGGCGGCAACTCGGACGACAATAAGATACTGCTGGACGGCGTTCCGATCGAGGATATCGGCGGCACCTTCGACTTTTCCGATGTGGCGACAACCGGCATCGCGAGCGCGGAAGCCTTACGCAAGCCGGACTCAACGGTCTACGGAGCTGACGCGGGCGCGGGTGTGCTCGCCTTCAAAACGCCGCAAGGGTCGACCCCGTTTCCGTCGCTTTTCTATGAGGGTGACGGGGGTAATTTCGGCACCTACCGGAACGAAGTGCAAGCCGGCGGTACCCGCAACGCGCTCGATTACTACGGCGCGTTCGGCAATTTCGGCACGGCGAACTCGGTCGCCGGGGATAAATACCACAACGTCACCTCGGCGGTGAATCTGGGCTACGCGCTTTCCACGGCCACCAGCCTGCGCGTGACCGCGCGCAATGCAGACTCGGCCGTCGGCGCGCCGGGTCAGTACCAGTTCACGCTGACACCGACCGACCAAAAGCAGGCGGACCAGAACCTGTATCTCAGCGGCCTGCTTGAGCATACTTTCTCCGACCGCTGGCAGGGCCGGGCCGAGTATGGACTGGTTCGCAAGCGCGAACGCTTCCAGCAGTTCGGGCCGACCGGCATCTTGGACCCGAGAACGGGCAACTACCTCGGCCAACCGGTCTCGGTAACCGGCGCGAACGGCTTCTCCGCGCAAGGTCGGGCCATCACCAGCTTTGCCGGAGCGGACTCTTTCG
The DNA here is from genome assembly GCA_964247445.1 of uncultured Acidobacteriaceae bacterium. Taxonomy (GTDB): domain Bacteria; phylum Acidobacteriota; class Terriglobia; order Terriglobales; family Acidobacteriaceae; genus EB88. Next base: position 2,858 of record CAXTUV010000033.1, read on the forward strand.
TGAGCGACTCGGCTTCCAATCGCGATTCGCTCCAGGCGCAAACCAGCTATCGGTTCACCCCTCACCTGCTGGGCGTCGGCGGATTCTGGTTTACCGACGAGCGAGGACTCTATTTCGGCTCGGGGCTGGAACGGCAAAACTACGATTACACGCTTACCTTTCAAGGCGACTTCAGCAGTCGGCTCTTCTACACGCTCGGCGGTGTTGTCGAGAAAAATGGGCTGTTCGGGACGGTCGGCGCGCCCAATGTCGGTTTGTCCTACATCGTCGTTTCCCCTGGGGCGGGGCTGTTCCAAGGTACACGGCTCAACTTCAACTTCAGCAAGGGGTACAAGGAACCGACCCTAGGCCAGCAGACCGGTTCGTTGTACGCCTTTCTTGAAGCCAACGGCGGCAGCACGGTTGTGAACCAGTTTCAGGTCCAACCCATTGGTGCGGCGCTGACGCGGTCTTACGACGGCGGCGTGGCGCAGAACTTCTTTCATGAACGTGTGCTGGCCAAGATCACGTACTTTCACAACGAGTTCGGCAATCAGATCGAGAGCGTCGGCCCGGGCGCGGTGCCGGAACTGTTGCCGCAGCTCGGCGCGGCCCGGCAGGCCTCGCTGGAGGCTTACCTCCAAGCCAACGCGGCTTTCGGCATCGACCTGAACTCGCTCGCCTTCCGCGCGCAAGGCGTGGAGTCGTCGGTGGAGTGGAGCCCGCGGCGCAGCATGTTCGTGCGCGGCGGCTACACCTACCTCGATGCAATCGTGCAGCGGTCGTTCACCTCGGACGCGCTCCAGTCCAGCACCAATCCGGCTTTCCCGAATACGCCGATCGGTAACTTTTCGCCGCTGGTCGGCGCACGGCCTTTCCGGCGTCCGCCGCACAGCGGTTTCGTTTCCGTCACCTACACAGGCAAGAAATGGAATGGCGTCGCTTCAACTGCCTTCGCGAGCCGTGCCGACGACTCCACCGCGCTCGGCGGCTTGGATGCGAACTTCGGCAATTCGCTCCTACTGCCGAACCGCGACCTTGATCCCGGCTACGCGAGCTTCAATCTCGGTGTGAACTACCAGGTCAGTTCGCGCATCGGCGTGTACACGCAGGTCGACAATGTGCTCAGCCAACAGCACATCAGCCCCATTGGTTACCTGTCCACCCCGGCGACGGCGCGGGGCGGGTTGCGGATTACGCTGGGAAGTCTGAAGCAGTAGATCTAGAAAGTGCATCAAATGATGTAAGATTTGATGCGGAAAGGAATTCACATGCGCACCACTGTCACGCTGGATGACGAATTGCTCGACAAAGCAAAATCCTATACAGGCATACAAGAGACTCCGACGCTGCTTCGGATGGGCCTAAGCGCACTCATCCAAAGAGAAGCTGCTCGTCGTTTGGCTCGATTAGGGGGCAGCGACCCGAACGCAAGTGTTCCACCGCGGGAGCGCCCGGAGTAGTGATCCTTGTTGACACATCGGTTTGGATCGATCACAACCGGATACAGGATGCGACGCTCTTCAGAATGCTGGAAGAAGGCAGTGTTCTTGCTCATCCCTTGGTTATGGGTGAACTTGCCATGGGAACGCTGAAGCAGCGTGACCTCGTACTTGCATCGCTACATGAGCTTCCGCAAGCAATCATTGCCTACGAGGACGAAGTACTGCGGTTTGTATCCAGGCATAGCCTGTTCGGAACAGGAATCGGCTATATCGACGCGCACCTGCTGTTATCGGTGAAGCTGACCGGCGGCGCTGTACTTTGGACTCGTGATAAGAAATTGTCAGCGGCTGCTGAACAGTTGAAGCTGGCCTGGCCGGAGCCCAGACCCTCGTAAGCGCTCCTAATACCCCCGCCGCCGCACAAACTCCCCGATCACGTTGTACAGCGCATCCAGCGTAAGATTCGCCGCGACCGTCCGCGCAAACACGCTAGAGGATGCGAGCGCCGGCACCCCGAGCTGCGGGTAGTAGACCTCTTTCGCCAGGAATGCTGCTCCCAAGGTCCCGCCCAGCACGGGCAGGTTCACCGTGCGGTTGCCAGCATCAGTGTGCGTTACCCATAAACCCTCGACCGCATGGCCGAATCGCGCCCCAGCTGTGTGCCCGGCGCCGAGCGGGACATAGCGCGGATCTAAATCGAAAAGGACCGGCAAAACCAGGTTTGCGAGCAGCTCCTGCGTTTCCGATTCAGCAAAGCCGCCCCCGAGTCGTATTGCCCGGTAGCGCACGTCGTTCTCGATGCCGTCCTTCCAAGCCAGGAGCGCGTCGCCGTAGTGGTTATAGGCGCTGTCGTAATCTGGGTAGCCGTTGTACGTGCTTGGGTCGTCCTCGACCGGCTCCACAGGCTCCTTCGCGATCACCGGGCGGCTCGCCAGCAGAACGGCCGAGGCGAAGTTCCGCACGGCATAGGTCGAACGGACCCAGTAGATGAACTTGCCCCCGATCGAAAGCGGGTAATAGCTGTTTTCGGTGGCACGTCCGTGACGGTCAAAAAACGTCATGTCCGGCTCGCGCGCGGCCCGAATTAACTCATGGACGGTGTTGGTCGCGGCGTCGCCTGCCAGGCTATACGCGATATAGCGGGTCGCGAAATGAGTCGAGTCGAGCTCGGGCGCGTTGAAGGCCTTGGCATTGACCGACTTGGCGACGAACGCGGCAGCCACGGTCCCGCCCAGCTTTGAGTAGTTCGGGACTAAGTCGCCCGCGTCGTTGCGCGTGACCACGATAGAAGCCAGCGCATGCCCAATGCGCTCGGAAAAATCCGAGTTCACCGGTGCCGGAATGTATCGCGCTTCCTGGTGCAAGGCCAGCGGCAGCACGAGATTAGAAAACAACTCGCGGGTTTCAGCCGTGCCCAGGCCCACGCCGAGGCGGTACCCGTGATACCGCAGGGTCGCCTCATTGACCCGCCGCCAACTGTCAATCTCATCATCGTAAGCGTCAATTGCTTGCTGGTATTGGAGCGATAATACCGGGTCGTCCGTGGCGGGCGCGTGCGGCTGAATGGGAGCGTTCGTAATGTTCGGCACACCCGCAAGCGCGAAGGCTTCCAGCCAGACGCGAGGCGCGACCGTGCTGTGCAGGTAATAAGACACCTTGCGGGGCGTGTTGGAGCGCCATGCCGCCGGGCGTGGACGAAAGTTGCGAGGGAGCGCGAGCGCAGGCTCGACGAGGGACGAGCCCGCACGCACAGTAGGCAGCGTCGGCAAGGGCGCATCCGGCAGGGACGGAACGGCTCCCGGCGAGGGCAGAAAGGATTGCGCACGCACAGTGCCGGCCGAGGTTGCCGCGAGAACAAAAGAAACAGCCCACGCAGCGGGTACAAAGCGAAGCAAGGACAACCTCACCGAAATGGAATAAGCAAGCGTACCTGAAGAAAAATGAAGAAATCATGAGCCGTCGCGCTTGCCCCCTCACCTGTTTGCACGTCGGGGACCGTTTCTCGGAAAGATTTACGAAACAGCAATACTTCTTTGCCGCCGACATGGGGAAGGCACGCTAAATCTACACAAGTGAGCCCTGACTGTTTCGCGGAAAAAAAGAAAAGCCCCGCCGGAGCGGGGCCTTCTCTGGAGCCAGGGATGGGTTAGTACATGCCGTCCATGCCGCCGCCGTGCGAGTGACCGCCGCCCGCCGGAGCTGCCTTCGGCTCGGGGATGTCGGCGACCATGGCTTCGGTCGTCAGCATCAGCCCGGCAATCGACGCCGCATTTTGGAGCGCGGGGCGGGGCACCTTAGTCGGGTCGATGACGCCGGCCGCGACCAGGTCGTCAAAGGTATTCGTACCGGCGTTGTAGCCGAAGTGGTTGTCGTCCGAGGTATGAATCCGGCCCACAACTACTGCACCCTCTTCGCCCGCATTGCCGACGATCTGGCGCAGCGGCTCCTCGATGGCGCGTCGAATGATCTGCGCACCGATCTTCTCATCACCTTCGAGTGTCTTGATGAGCTCCTCGACATCGGGAGTGCAACGCACTAGGGCCACGCCGCCTCCCGGGACGATGCCTTCCTCGACCGCCGCGCGGGTCGCGTGCATCGCGTCCTCGACACGGGCCTTCTTCTCCTTCATCTCGGTTTCGGTAGCCGCGCCGACCTTGATGACAGCCACGCCGCCGACCAGCTTCGCCAGGCGCTCTTGGAGCTTTTCGCGGTCGTAATCAGACGTTGTTTTCTCAATCTGATTGCGGATTTCCTTGACCCGGCCTTCGATCGCGGACGACTCGCCCTTGCCCTCGACGATGGTGGTGTTGTCCTTGTCGATGGTGACGCGCTTGGCGCGGCCCAGGTCCTCAAGCTTCACGTTCTCGAGCTTGATGCCGAGGTCCTCGGTAATCGCGCGTCCGCCGGTCAGCTTCGCGATGTCTTCGAGCATCGCCTTGCGGCGGTCGCCGAAGCCCGGAGCCTTAACGCCGGCCACATTAAGCGTGCCGCGCAGCTTGTTGACGACCAAGGTCGCGAGCGCCTCGCCGTCTACATCCTCGGCGATGATGATCAGCGGCTTGGAGTTGCGCGCCACCTGCTCAAGCAGCGGCAGGAGGTCCTTCATCGACGAGATCTTTTTCTCGTGGATCAGGATGTACGGATCTTCGAGCACAGCTTCCATGCGGTCCGGATCGGTGACGAAGTACGGCGACAGGTAGCCGCGGTCGAACTGCATGCCCTCGACCACTTCAAGCTGGGTTTCGAGCGTCTTCGACTCTTCCACGGTGATCACGCCATCCTTGCCGACCTTCTTCATGGCCTCGGCGATGATGGTGCCGATGGTCGAATCGGAGTTGGCGGAGATGGTTCCGACCTGGGCAATCATTTCGCCCGTGACCGGCTTGGAGAACTTCGAGAGTGCGCCGCCCGTGACGACACCCTGGTCGTCGCGCTTGCCGACGATGGTCTCGACGGCCTTATCGATGCCGCGCTTGAGCGCCATCGGGTTCGCGCCGGCGGCCACGGTCTTCACGCCTTCGCGGTAAATGGCCTGCGCCAAAACGGTCGCGGTGGTGGTGCCGTCGCCGGCGCCGTCGGAGGTCTTCGATGCAACCTCGCGCACCATCTGTGCACCCATGTTTTCGAGCGAATCCTTCAGCTCGATTTCCTTCGCAACCGTCACGCCGTCCTTGGTGATGGTCGGGGAACCGAACTTCTTTTCGATGACGACATTGCGGCCCTTGGGGCCGAGCGTCACCTTGACTGCGTCAGCCAAGTGGTTGACGCCGCGCAGGATGGCCTGGCGCGAATCTTCTCCGTGCAGAATCTGTTTTGCCATGATGTCTCTCTCCTAAACCTGGTTACTTCTTCAGAATCCCGAGAACTTCTTCCTCACGCATGATGAGGAACTCCTCGCCGTCAATCTTGATCTCTGTGCCCGAATACTTACCGAACAGGACGCGGTCGCCCGCCTTCACGTCGAGCGGAAAAGTCTTGCCCTCGTCGTTCGACTTGCCCTTGCCGACGGCGATCACTTCGCCTTCCTGGGGCTTTTCCTTCGCGGTATCCGGGATGATGATCCCGCCGCGGATCGATTCGCCTTCTTCAACACGACGCAGCAGGATGCGGTCGTGGAGCGGCGTGAACGTGGAGGTCACGGTGCTGGTTGCCATAGCTCTGGTTCTCCTTGGGGTTCGGTCACGAGCACATCAGCAGTTCAGAATGGTGAGTGCTGGCACTCGTTCCCTTCAGTTGCTAAAGTAGCGAAGGCAAGCCTGTGTTGTCAATCGTGGAAAACAGAATATGAGCTAAGTTCGCTCAGGCTTTCAGAGTTCCGCCGAGGACGGGATAGGTGCTTTCTTGCTGTGACTCGCGTGGGGTGGCGTGTAGCGGCAGCGCGAGGCGGAATGCGGTTCCCGCGCCTGGCCTGGTACGTACGCGCAGGGAACCGGAATGTTTTTCCACAATTTCGCGGGAAACCCAAAGCCCCAAGCCTGTGCCGGTAATGCCCTTGGTCGAGAAAAACGGCTCAAAGATGCGCGGCAAGGCACTGCGCGAGATGCCGGTACCAGTATCGCCGACCAGCAGACTCATGCCGGCTTCGGAACCGCCCCGCATGCGGCAGGGGCCCGCGCGCAGGTACAATCGCCTCGGTCCGCGCGTGCCGTGCATCGCGTCGATCGCATTGCCGATCAGGTTCGCCAGCACTTGACGAATCTCCCCGTCAAACGCCAGAACGGGCGTGGCCGCCCCGAGGTCGCGAACAATCTGGATGCCGTGGTCGCGAATGCGCGCTTCATAGAGGGTGAGGACCGACTCGACCAGTTCGCGAAGGTCGGTGGGCACCGGCTTGGTGCTTTGCCGATAGAAGCGAAGCGTTTGCGTGGTGATGTGGGTGACCCGATCCAGTTCGTGCTGCGCGAGTTGGAGGTAGGAACGAGCGGGTTCGTCCAACGCGCCTTGCTCGAGAAGGTAAAGGCAGTTGGTGATGGCTTCGAGCGGGTTGTTGATCTCATGCGCGATGGAGGCTGCCAGCCGGCCGGCGGCGGCGAGCTTTTCGGTGCGGCGCAATACCTCCTCGCCACGCTTCTGCTCGCTCAAGTCCACAAAGAACATGGCCAGCTGTAGTTGGTCCTCGCCCGCTTCCGGGTCAAGCACGGCACCGCCGATCAGGACTGAAATGCGCATTCCGTTCGCATGGCAGCAAACCGCTTCCCAGGTCAGGTCGGTATGTCCGATGATGCGCTTGCGGATTTCAAGCGCGACATGCCGGTTCACATCCATGCCCTGCGTCGGTTGGCCAAAATCGCTCGCGTCAAATACCTGCGCGATGCCGAGCCCGCCGCCCGGGGCTGTCGTGGGGCTGTGCCCAAGCAGCCGGGTCGCGCCATGATTGGAAAAGGTGATCCGACCCCCGGCGTCCACGATGAGCAGAGCCAACGGCGAGGCTTCCACGAGGCGTTGGAAGCGCTCCTCGCTGGAGCGCAGGGCGTGTTCGGCATCGCGCTTCAGCCGGCGGCTGGCGGCCTCGGTCAGTTCACGTTCAATCGCCGGCGCGAGGCGGGCCAGGTTTTCCTTGGAAACATAATCGTGCGCCCCGGCACGCATGGCGGCTACGGCGGTCGCCTCGCTCACCGCGCCCGACATCATGATGAACGGGATATCGCGGCCGCTGCGCTGGAGTAGCTGCAAGGCTTCCGGCGCGGAGAAGAGCGGCAGGTTGTAGTCGGCCAGGATGCAATCCCACGGCTCATTCAATGCTTGCGCCATCGCTTCGGCGGTATCGACCCGCCGCATCTCCGGAGCGAAACCGGCTTTTCCCAAATGGCGCCGCAGCAGCAGCGCGTCGTCCGGATTGTCCTCCACGAGAAGAACCCGCAAGGGACGCCCCGGAGCCGAGTACGCCGCCGCGCCGCCGATGCTTACTGGAGAGTTGGCGGACATTCGTTCAGCACCAGCCAGTACATGCCTAGCTGCTGGGTCGCGGTGGCGAAGTCGGAAAAGTTCACCGGCTTGCGGATATAGCTGTTGACGCCCAGCTTGTAAGAGCGCACGATATCTGACTCCTCATCGGAGGAAGTGAGCACCACGACCGGTAGGGTACAGGTGCGGTCGTCTTCGCGGATGCGCCGGAGCACCTCCAACCCATCCACCTTAGGCAGTTTCAGGTCGAGCAGAATAACTTGCGGCTTGGACGGAAGCGCTTCCCGCCCGTCGCCAAACAGCATGGAAATAGCTTCCTCGCCGTCGTGCGCGACCCGCACGTCATTGGCAATGTGAGATTTCTTGAGCGCTCGAATCGTGAGCATCTCGTGATCGGGATCGTCTTCCACCAGCAAAATCAACCGTGTACCTGCCATAGCTATCTCAACCTAGGGTAAACCAGAAGGTCGCGCCCTTGCCTACCTCCGCCTCGGCCCAGATATGGCCGTGGTGGCGTGCGATGACACGGGCCACGGTTGCTAGCCCGATGCCCGAACCTTGGAAGTCCTTGTCACCGTGCAAACGTTGGAAAGCAACGAAGAGTTTGCCGGCGTACTGCTGATCGAAACCGGCACCGTTGTCGCGGACAAAGAACGCGCCGCCCTCCCCGGCGCGCCCGAACTCAACCCGAGGATCGTCGATTTTGCCGGTGAATTTCGCGGCATTGCCGAGCATATTCTCAAACGCGACGCGCAGCAGACGCGGGTCGCCGTCCGCTTCCAACCCGGGTTGGATCTGAAACCGCACCGTGCGGTCGGGGAACTGTTGGGCCACATCCGCAGCCACCTGCTCGGCCAAGTCCGAGAGCTGCACGTGCTCGGGCGCGAGCTCCGCCCTAGTAATGCGCGAAAGCTGCAGGAGCGAGTCAATCAGACCGCCCATGCGCTGCACTCCGGCCCGGATGCGCTGAAGGTAGTGCTGCCCGTCGCCCTCAAGCAAGTGTCCGTAATCCTCGGCGAGCGCGACCGAGAAGCCGTCAACCGAGCGCAGGGGCGCGCGCAAATCATGCGAAACCGAGTAGGAAAACGCTTCCAGTTCGCGATTGGTGGTTTGCAGCTCGGCCGTGCGCTGTTCCACGCGTTCTTCCAAAATTTCATTCAGCTTCTGGACCTCCGCCGCGCTTTGCTCGGCAAAGCGGCGCGCTTCGCGCTCGGCGTCGTAAGCTTCCGCCCGGTCCAGCGCCAGCGCGATCCGGTCGGCGGCAAGAGTCAGCAGATCCTCCTCTTCGGCCAGGAAGTGATCCGTGCGCTCCCGCCCGGCCACGAGCATCGCCACGACACGGCCGCTGATCTGCATCGGCAAAACCAGGGCGACTTGAAGTCCGGCGTGCATGGCCTCTATCGGCAAACGCTCGATCTGCTCGCCGTGCAGGCGGGCAAGCTTTCCGGTGCCGGCCACCATGGCAAGCGCTCCGCCGGGCAGGGCGGGCCGGCGCTCGCCAGGCGTCACTGTGACGCCCTCGGCCGCGATCAGCTCGATCTCCCCGTCGTACCAGCGAAACAGCGCCAGCACATCGGTATCCGCGGTGCCGCGTAAGCGGCTCAGCAGCTCGGTGGTGAGCTCGCTGATGGTGAGGGCCGAAAAGGCGACTTCCGTCACGGATTGCAGCTTTTGGAGCTTGTCCGCTGTTTCAGCCGCACGCCGGCGCAGGCGACGCTCACGCGCCAGGAGCCAAAGCGAAATCGCGACGAAAAGCACATCAAACCCGCTGGCCAGGACCACCGCCACTTTGGCCTCCCGGCGAGCGGCTGCCGAATCCAGCAGTCGTTGCGTCAACAGCTTGCGTTCCGTAATTTCCGCTTCGCCGATCACATCGTTCAGCTCCGACATGAGTGCTTTCCCGGCTCGGCGGTTTGCAAGCTGCTCCTCGCCGCCGAGCCGGTTTTCGCGTCGCAGCGCGACGCCCAACCGAAGCCGGTCCAATTTGGCCAAACCGATGTCGCGCGCGTGCTCCAGGCGATGCTGCTCCGGCGGGTTGTCGACTGTAAGGTCAGTCAGCGTTTCAAACTGAACAGCCAGGGTATCGTTCGCGTAGTAGTAACCGCCCAGGTAGGTCGGATCGTTGGTCAGCACGAAGCCGCGCACGCTTGACTCGGCGTCGAAACTGGTTCGGAGCACGCGTTCCAAGTCAACCAGAACTTCAAGCGTATGCGTGACCGAGCGCTCGGACGCAGCCAGGACCTGCTCGGCATGGAAGGCCAAGGCTGCATTGGCAACAATCAGGAGGGCAGCCGCCGTAAATAAGCCGACAAGGAGCCGGGCGAAGCGGGTGATCGGCATGGGAGGCAAGAGTTCCTGCGGGTGGAGGGCCGGAGCCGGCTGTGGTGAGAACCGCTGATTATCAAGTCGCAAATTAGGCGCTCCCGATGGTAACGCGATTCCTGTCAGCAGCGCATGTTCCGAAAGTACCCTTGACTACTCGAGCCGATATTTGGTTTCAGCCAGTTGATTGAGCGGTCGCCAGAGGAGCCGATTGATGGTGACCACGATCAGGGCCATGATGATGGTCGCCATCAGCAGCACGGGAAACGCGCCCGCGTCCGTGGCATGGCTGATGTCTGACCCGAGACCGACGGTGGAAACAGCCCGGTTGTGCAGCTTGAAGTACTCGGTCACGATCGAGGCATTCCAAGCCCCGCCGGACGCCGTGATCAGCCCCGTAATCAGGAACGGAAAAATCCCCGGCAGGATCACCGTGCGCCAACGCTGCGCGCGCGTAAAGCCGAAAACCGTGGACACCTCCTTCAGGTCCGACGGAATGGCCATCGCGCCCGCGATCACATTGAAGAAGATGTACCACTGGGTCGCGAGCATCATCAGCAGCACCGCACCGATTCCAAGGCCGACGCCGGCATGGAGCAGCGCAACGAGGATGATGGGGAATAAGGCGGTCGCCGGGAAACTGGCCGCGATTTGCGCGAGCGGCTGCGCGATACGGGCTAGGCCCGGGCTGAAACCGATGGCAACGCCCGCGGGAATCGTCCATGCCGCTGCCAGCGCGAGCGCC
>CAXTUV010000034.1:0-13128 GCA_964247445.1 uncultured Acidobacteriaceae bacterium
TGGGCTAGGCTTTCGGATGCAGGCCTTCCCGCTTTTTGCTTGCGTGAAGAGAAAATCAATCGTGCCGAGCCGTCACGACGCAGGCCAAACGAGCCGCGGGTACGCGGTCCCGGGCATCAGCCGCCGGCACTGCGGAACGGGAACAGCTCCAGCACCTGAATGGCCTTGGCTACCCCGAAGTCGTCCCACTCGATGCGAACATCCCTGTAAACCTCGGACCGCGCGGACGTGGAGGCCCGCATTTCTTCCTCGACCGCAGCGCGCGTGGTCAGGCCCCCGATGCCGGACTCAACCGGGATGTAGCGCAGGTGGCCGTCGGACTCGGACTCGAGGCGGAGAATCTGCTCCAGCTGTTCCGAACCGGCTCCGTCGATGAGCAGCACGAACTGCGCCATGGGCAAGAAAATCCTCACGAGCATGGTAGCCAGAACACGCGGGAGCCGCTGTTCGCCGGCTTCCAAAAGCCTCCGCATGGCACCCTGTCCCGTGGCTTCACCACAATTGCGCGGCGAGAACCAGCATCACGCCTGAAAGCAGCATGATGAGGCGCGGTTCAGGTCGCCAATGAGCCGGAACCGAGATCAGAACTAGACGCGTTTAGCGCTGATGGCGCACACCAAGAAGCAGCCGCCTCGCTTACCACAGAAGCGTAAGCAGGCTGCTCCATAATCAGAGCAAACCGCTCACCGTCCTTGCCAGGCCGTGCCTAGGCTCCTCAGAAAGGAGCCGACGGCTTTGGCGTAGCGCGGGATGGAGCAGCGGCGGGAGCATGATGCTGAACTCGGCCGGCTCCGGCTAGTGCAGCAGGGCGGTATAGAGGATCGCGATGCCGGGGCTGAGCGCACGGATGCGGCGCGCCAAGTCGGCCGCCGCCGCCGGCTCGACGGTTTGACAGATGTGGACCAGCACGATATCGGCGAGCGGAGGCAGTAGGAAGGTGGCGCAGACGATGCGCTCGATCGCCCGATAGCCGAACCGGCCGAGGATATCGCGGCGGCTTTCGAGCAGAACCAGGTTGATGCCGAGCAGGAGAACGAACTGAAGCCTGGGAGCCGCCGCGAGTTGAAGCTCACGGGCAGTTCCGACGCGAGTTATAAACCCCTGCCGGCATCCATCCGCCGCCTGCCCGTAGGCCGAGGCTTGGGGCGAACCTGGCCGGCACGGGCTGCTTCCTCTCGCGGGAAGCATGCCGCGCGCCGGCGTGACAACGCTGATCTGGGGAAGGGGCTGAGGCACTGTCCGCGTTTCGTCATGCGATGGAGTACCTCCTCAAGTTAACTGGGATACATCACGGACGTAACTAGGAGTATCCCTAGCTAGGAAAGCGCCTAGGCTGGAAAATGCACGGCAGACACGGGTGTGTCATCTAAGTGTTGACGGGTAAGTTACCAAAATGGGCTAGCAGGCCTCAACCGAAGTTTTCACCACCGCCAGGAGCCCCTATAAGTACGTTTCACTCCGTTTGTGGAGTCGCATGTAAATTGGCGTTCGGCGCAGGCGTCGCCGCGGCCTGCGGCTTGACGCCCGCGCTTTCGCAGCAGGTCACGACCGATTACGATCACAAAGCCGATTTCAAAAGCTACCGCACTTTCTCGATCTACAAACTTCAGGCTTCGAGTCCTCTGGTCGAGCAGCGCCTACGGGACGACCTCACCCGAGACCTGACGGCGCGCGGTCTTCAGATGACGGCGCAGGGCGGCGATCTGGCCATCACGGTTATCGGCTCCCGTGGAAGCCAGCAGGAGTACAACAGCTTCTATGACGGCCTCGGCGGCGGCGGATACGGCTGGCGCGGACGAGGGTTTGGAGGGTTCGGGGGAGGGTTCGGCGACGAAGGCGTGACAAACACCACTGTGATCAACATCCCGGTCGGCAGCTTAGTCGTGGATGCATACGGCAGCGACCACCAACTGCTCTTTCGCGGAGTCGCCAAGGACACCCTTTCCGACAAGGAAGACAAGAACACCAAGAAGCTGGCCAAGGCCGTGGACAAGATCTTCAAGAAATCTCCGATCCAGGCTGCCCGCTGATCTCCACCAGCAAGGGCAGACGAGGATGCCTCGTGCGTGTCGAACAGCCTTGGACCGGCACGCATCGGCATGCGTCCTATGGATTTGCGACGCGTTTGCGTCATTCTCAGTGCAAACCGCTTTCTACCCGCGTCCGGCGCGGGTTTGGGGGCGGGATCTCCTCGCTTCCCACAGGGTTTCGCACGGGGGCTGTGGACGCGCGGCCGGGAGCGCGGGTCAGGAAACTGCGACAGGCTCACGCTGATCCGGTTCCGTGTCCGGCCCCGCGTGCCGGGCGCGGAGGTCCCGGAGCCAGCCGTCGAGCTCCTCGTCCTCGACCGGCGGGGGAGCGGGCGGCTCGACCAGCTGCCGCCAGCGGTCGTCGTTTTGCATGACGAGGGCGAGCGCGAGCAGCGACTCGGCCATGCGCTCGGCGGTGGGGGCGAGGATTTCGAGCCGGCCGGGGGAGAGCCGGACGTTGGCGGGCAGCTCGGGAAGCATGGCGGTGCGCAGATCCGGGGACAGGGAAATGCGCAGGGGCTTGGGCCGTGGCGCGGGCTCGGCCTCCTGGATGCGGTCCCGGAGGAGCCGCGCGGGCTCGGGGGCTTCGAGCAGCTCAGTGAGAAAGGCGACCAGGGCGGCGCGCTCGACGAAGTGCGCGCCCGCGACGGCCTGCACCCCGCCGACGGCTTTCATGAGCGCCTGGGCCTGGACGCGCCCGACGGCGAACAGGTGCTCGATGTCGCGCCGGGCCCAGGTTTCGACGCGCGAGCGCCGGGCCTCGGCGCGAAGCCGGGGAAGTTCGCCGAGCCATGCGACCGGCCTGCTCATATTCCGAAACCTCCTCGAGAAACCCTCGAAACCGCCGGTTTCGAGCCTACCCCATTTCCGGCACGGCTGCCGGAAACCCTGTTCCGGGGTGTGCAGGATTGCACCCGATAATGCCCCTTATAGCTGTTGATAATGTAGCTTATCAATAGCTATCGGCTTCTGCTATGGTCGTCTCGTACATGCCACGCGTGACGACGTTTTTCACCCCGGAAATGGTGAAAGCCGCCCCAAGGCGGCTTTCGATTACCCCGAGTGCATGCCAACAGAGTGACAGGGGCCCATCGGGGTCTACCGCCCAAGAATAGCCGAAAGGACAGCAGCCCTGCAATCGCCGTTCTCGTACACGCCCGATCAGCTCCGGGCTCTGGAGCAGACCCTTTCCCCCGAGCGGCTGGAGCCGTACCGCGCACTCGCCGGAGGCGATCCGGAGGCGGCGGTGCGGCTCTACGAGCGCAATGCAGCGCTGTCGGAGTCGCTCTACGGCGTTCTTTCCGGGCTTGAGATCGCGCTGCGCAACTCGGCTCACCGGGTGCTCGCCCAAGGGCTCGGCCGCCCCGACTGGTACGACGGCGGCGGCCTTCAAATCGAGCAGGCCCGCGCCCTTGAGCTGGCCAAGCGCCAGCTCCTCCGCGAAGGCAAGCCGCCCGCGCCCAGCCGCATCGTCGCCGCGCTCCCGTTCGGCTTTTGGACCGGCCTTCTCGGCCCCAAGTACTCGGACCTGTGGCGGGACCATCTGGTCAAGGCCTTCCCGCACCGCACCTTGCAGCGCGATCAGGCCCACGAGCGGCTGGACTCCATCCGCAAGCTGCGGAATCGCGTCGCCCATTACGAACCTATCCTCAATAGGGCACTCCGAAGGGACTTCAACCGCATCCTCGATGCGATCAGCTGGATGTGTCCGGTCACCGCGCGCTGGGTGCGGGCGCAAAGCACATTCCCGGAGCGCTTCGCCGCGCCGCTTTCCGCGCGCCCACCCGAAAGCGAAAGCAACGCGTGAACGCCCTCGGTCTCGCTCAACAGCCCGGGTCCGGCCCGCAGCCAGCCGCGCTGGTTGCCCAAGTGCTCGCACGTGTGAACTCGGAGGAAACGCGCCGGGCCTACGGGCAGGCGCTCGCGGGCTTCCTGCGCGCGCAGGCTGCTGCCGGCGCTCCCGCGATCACGCCCGAGCTCGTGCTCGGCTACCGCCACGGGCTGCTTGAAGCCGGCCGGTCCGCCTCGACCGTCAACGTGCACCTGGCGGCGATCAAGGCTCTTGTCCGCCGGGCGGCGGAGGCGGCGCTCATCAGCCCCGCACTGCTCGCGGCCTTCGAGCAAATCCCGAGCGTGCCCGTGCGCGGGCGGAGGCAAGGCAACTGGCTCACCCGCGAGCAGGCGCAGGAGCTGCTCGCTCTGCCTGACCGCGCAACCCTGAAAGGCAAACGCGACTATGCGATCCTGGCCGTGCTGCTCGGCTGCGCGCTGCGTCGCGCGGAGCTGGTCGCGGAGGTCAGGATCGACCGGCTCCAGAAAAGGGAAAATCGCTGGGTGCTGGTTGACATCCTCGGCAAGGGCCGGCGTGTGCGAACGGTCGCCGTGCCAGCCTGGGTCCAAGCCGCGCTCGCCTCTTGGATCGAGGCTGCGGCCATCCGGGAAGGGGCGGTTTTCCGCGCCGTGCGCAAGAACGGGACAGCGTGGGGGAAGGGGCTTACGCCCGGGGCCGCTCTGCAGGTGGTGCGCGGATATGCCGAGCGGATCGGTATCGGCCGGCTCGCGCCGCACGACTTGCGCCGCACCTGCGCGAAGCTCTGCCGCAAGCGCGGCGGCGACTTGGAGCAGATCAAGTTCCTGCTCGGGCACGAGTCGATCCAAACCACGGAGCGCTATCTCGGCTCCGAGCAGGAGCTGGCCACGGCTGTGAATGACAATACGGGGCTCGAACGCTCCTAGGCTCGTTTGTACTAAACCAGACCCTTCAACCCTGTCCAGTTCTCTCTTGCCAACTGGTACGAATTGAGCCGGGCACTCCAAAGCAGGGTACGCCGGAAATCTAGGCCAGTTCTAGCGCCGCCAAGTTGCCTGGCGAGTGTCCTTGCAAGAACACGTGTTCGAATTAGCACAGCAAGGAGCGCACAATGCTTACCGAAACGCATCACCCACGCTGGGCTGAGCTAAACCAACCGCCCCGCGAGCTGCAAGCGCCGACGCTTGAGTTCAACCCGCACCCGGAGCGCAGGCCGACCTCCGTTGTCCAGGCTGCCAGCTCGTCGCCTCAGCCGGTGACGCCGCCACCCCCGCCACCTCCGCCAAGGCGAGAGCTTCTGGCCGTCATTCCACGGCGGGAGCCCGCGCCCGCGGGTACGGCCGTCGTTTTGGAGCGGTTGACTCGTCGGTATAAGGTATGGCGGGCCGGAAGCGCGTTCTTCGTCAAACCCAAGGGTTCCCACGCTTGGGTGGTGGGAGCGGAGCTGCTTTGGGAGGGCACTGCCAGCTCGCGTGTAGCAGCACTGGAAGCGGCGCAGGTGAAAGCGGAAGGGTGAGGCTAGGTGGATGCAAAGGCGCGCTTCGAGGCAGAGAGCAAGACTTGATGTACAACCGCTGGATGCTCCATCAGCGCTCCATGCCCGAAAGGCTTTACTGGTTGAGAGGACATCCTGAAGCATTGCTTGATCCTGCGTCGCTCCGGCTCAGAAATGCTGGGCCGTTCAGCTGTTTGGGGGCGGCTCTTATGATGAACTACAGCGACCTAGGCAATTGTGGTCAGCCGGACCCAGCCCTGAGCGAGGTGCGAACATAGCCCTCTCACTCTATACGCACAAGCACTTCCGTGGTGACTGTGGTGGAACCGCTGACACCGGTAACGACAGCTGTAAACGTGCCGCTTTGCCGCCCTTGCCCGGAGCCGGTTTGCACGCCGCATCCAGATACGCCTAGAAGCACGAGCGCTGCCGGCAAGAGCAGCAGGGTGTAAGCAGGATGCCTGCGAAGAGGCTTCATCAGCAAAACGAAGCACAAGGCAATTCCGCCTACACCATATCCAAAGCGTGAAGTGCTCCGAGGGCCATCGTAGGGTGTCGGCTGACCTACGACGGTAAGGAAAGGGTAGGCAAAGCCGTTCGGCGCCAGCAGGGTAGTCGCCGGGATGTCGCATACCGCTGTGTTCGGCACCCCGCTGCTTTTCCAGGCGCAGGTCAAGCGGACTGCGCCGCTGAACCCGTGCAAGGATTGCATCGTGATGACAGCCGCGATGTACCTGCGCGAGACAGGCAGCGTAAGCCCACCCCATGGGCCTTTCATGTTGAACGATGCCGGAGCTGTAACTACGCCCGAAACCGCCACGTTCACAGTTCTGCTGTCGCCGATATAGTTCTGATCGCCGCCGTAGACCACCTGCAAGCTGTTGGCGCCGCTTGCGAGACCGGCACCGGGCACCTTGAAAACAAAGGCTTCCAGGTCGGAGTTATTGGAAGCGAGCGACTGCCGGGCCTGCCCAACCGCATACCTGATGCCGCTATTAACGCCATTGATCAGCAATATGAGGCCGCCGGATGGGTATGCGCCCGTGCTGTCGGTCGCAAGAGTCACGTTAAGGGTGACCGACGCGGACGCGTCAATCGAAACAGCGGAAGGCTGGGCGGTTAACCGCGTCAGCGCCTTGCTGATTGTGAATGCCGTCGGCACTACAGTTCGGCTCGGGTTGTAGCTCGCGTCACCGCCATAGCTTGCGGTCACCGAGTAGCTTCCGGGTGAAAACCTGTTGAACGGGTAGGCAGCACGGCCGATACTATTCAGCACCTGATCGCTCGGAGAGCCATCCGCGTTGAGCGCGGCGCTGCCGTTAAACAGTTGAACATGGCCTGTCGCGGGCCCGCTGGGCGGTTGATGGCCGACCGGCTGCGCGAAAACGAAGCCAAAAGTGCCATAGGCGAAGCTGGTCGGATTCTGAACTGTTGCCCCACTGTTGGTGGGGCTAGGCTGCTGCAATTCAGTTGAGATCCGAAGCGTGCTGTCTTCCTTTCCCACGTTGACCTGGATTTCCCCGGACTCGCTAGCCCCATGGGTTGAATCGCCCGCATAGTAGGCATGTACCAAGTAGTTGCCGCCGGGCAGCTTGCTCGTGGAAACCACACCGGTCCCACTTGTGAGATCGAGAATCTCCTCTACCGCGAGCCCTCCGAGCGAGTTCGTGGAATCCGTACCCGTGATCGCGGCTGAGCCTGCCGCCGCGTCCGGGGTCACCGATACACGAAAATGAACAGTATCGCCGTGGGTGATGCTGATGGAATTGGCGCTGAAACCGCTCGATTGTGTACTCGCCTGAAGATCCAGTGTAGTCGGCGCATAGGAAATTGTCGGCCAAGCGCTGACAAGTGCGCTCAGATCGACGCTGCCGAGCCCACTTGCCATGTCATAGCCCGGACCGGCGTCCCGGCCTAGGATGAAGCCGTTGCCGCCGCAGTCCTGGCTGCCGGTGCAAGGCACTGAGTTGTTGCCTGAGCTGATGTCGTGAAAAACGCCGGTTGTCGCCTGGCTGAGATTGTAAAGACCATTTGCCGCGAGTCCGAGCCGCAGGTCAGTTTGCCGCGGACGCTGAGATTGCAGCAGGATGGCGAGCATCCCGGCGAAAGCAGGGGCTGAGGTGCCAGTTCCACCTGCGCCTTCCACGGAGAAGCTGCCGTCCGCAGCGGGGATGCCGCACTCATCGATAGGTCGGGCAGCTTGAGCGGTTGCTGTGTCTGAGCAGATCGCCCAAGTTGCCGCATAGATTCGGTTGGTGCCGGCGAAGAGAGAAATGTCAGGAATGGTCCGTGCCGTCGCGCCAATACCGGTATTCGCCTGGAAAGGCGGCTGCAAGTAGCCTTGGTAGCCTTGACAATAACCGTTTGCATCGTAGCCGCCGGAGCAGGCCGCATAGGCGCTCGCGCCTCCTCCGCTGGCGGAGACGAGCGAGCCATAGCCAGCTGCTTGGTCGAAGCGATCATCGACGTTGTTGAGATTTTGTAGCGCGTCGTCCCACACGGATTCAGGAACATAGCTTTTCAGCGCCTCCTGGTATGTGGGCGCGTTCGCATTTACGAGGTACTGTGTGAAGTCGCGCGTCAACACATCGAAATCGGTACCGCCGACTGCAAGCACATAAGGCGAGGAAGCAAGGCCGTTGACGGCTAGACCGGTTACCGCACTCTCCTTGTCCGCGTCACAAGCGGCGCTGCCTGCGTCGCCTGCCGCGACAACCACCGTGATCCCTTGAGCGGCGGCCTGCTTCCAGAGCTCATTGACTTGTGCATTTCCGGTAGGGCCTAGAAAGTATTCGCACGTGCTGTAGCTCAGCTCAAGGATGTCGACTGTGTTGTCCTCAATCGCGCGTGTAACGGCATTGATATAGCCGTTGTCAAGTAGGTCGGACTGGCTGGAATAGATATAGAGCTGCGCGCCCGGTGCCAATCCTGACGCAATCTCGGCGGCAGCTAGGGTTACCTGGCCGTCGTGTTGATCGAGTACCCCGGGATCGATGCCGTCAGTGACATCGATTGCGTCCAAGGGGTTCACCTCGTTCAACATGCGCCGCCGGTATCGGAGATAGTCCTCGTGCTCCAAGTCGGAGTACCCGGCGATTCCGATGCGCACGCCAGTACCATCCCACTGCGTTCCGCGCGGAACGTTGCGGTTAAGGGCGTTCGGTGCATTGTAGAGTGTGGCAGCGTCAGCCGGCGTGATAAACGTTGTACTTTTTACGGGGTCGCTCAGCGTGGGAGCGGGCTTTGCGCTCCTGCTGACCAGCTTAGCGGGTGCGCCCGGCGGACCTAGCAGCGCCCTCGCCCGAAAGCTGTTCAAAGGCGCAATTCCAGCGACATAGGGTGCGAGCGGCGCAGGGATGGAAAGCGCACTTGCACTCGCAACGTAGGAACCGCCGCCGACAACATAGCTTTTCAAGCTTGTCGCGAACGCTTTCTCGACAGTTCCGACCTGCCCAGAAAATTCAATGTATGCTTTGCTCGCCGGGACGCGAGTAACAGCTAAGCCTTGGGCATTAAGCCAGCTGGAAACAGTGTTAATCTGTGTATCTGAAGCTCCAAAGGAAGAACCGTACTGCTCTGGGGTGAGCCGTTTGCGATACTGCGGAGACTTTGGGTCGCGCGTGGCGTCAAGAAAGCGGGTTAGAGCCTGCTCTCGGTCGGCACTGCGCGTCAACAACACTCTCAAGCGTTCTGCGTTCGCCGCAGTATCCGCTGGACCTTGCTCATAGCGAAGCTGGGCTAAGGGATGTATACCGCCCGGCAGCGTTACCCGGCTTGGCTCCCGCGTAGAGGCGAATTGCGTCCCCGCGCTCGAGGAGGCAGGGCAAAGCAAAGCAAACCAGATGGTCAGCGGTGCAAGTAGACTGAGAGAACGACGCTTTCGAGGCATCCCTCTTATTTATCCTCTTTTGCGCGCTGCCCAAGTTATTTTGTTAGCAAATGGTACAAAAGTACCGTCACTTTCGTACTGTTCGGAAATCCCTTACTTACTAAGGTGGCGCAGAGTTATGGGTTTATCCATAGGCCTCTGCGTTCTGTGATGAAGCCGTAGCAGGGCTGATCGGGGCTGAGGCAGACAAGGAGGGAGGTGCCATGCAGGAGGATGCCACCAACTGCGGATTGCGAGCAAAGCGAAAAGGATGACCTTCACTGCTTTCAGTACCGCTATTTCATCATCGCTCCGGCCAGGACGGGCGCGTGACGCTTCCGGCACGGTCGGCAGGCTCCATAGCCAGGGTTGAGCGACTGCCTACCCGAGCATCGGTCGTCGCCTTTCAAAAGAGGGCAAGAGTGCCAACGCCCACTTCAACGCGCCTGCCCGGCTGGCTACTCAATCGACGAGGCAAGTGACGCGCTCTCACCGAATACTACTGAGCCACCCTGCCTGCCGGGCGCGTGCTTCTGAATCTCGTGTCGAGTTGGGCTGGCCATCTACCCGCTGGATGTGGCCTTCGCCGAGATAGTTGGCCAGGGTATGATTGCCGAGGAGATCAGGACCAACCCCCGGCTGAGCCGAAATTTCATGCAGAATTAGGACCGCAATTGCACCCTGCCCCTCGGAGCCGAAAACTGCGATGCCACCCCAGTGCGGCCTTTTACTTCCAGCGCGCCAGCTCCCGACATGGACGCAGAGGTGCTGCGGGACGGCTTCGAGGGCGATCCGCTGACTGGCGACTACGGGCGGCTCGCGCCACTACGCGCCTACTCCGAGCCCAGAGCACTCCATAGAAGCCAAATGGATCTCACGCCAGGTCCCCCAGGCTGTCCTCGCAGCGCGCGGGTTTGAGTACCGATTCAACCACCGCTCATTCCTTGTTCAAGTTCCAGCGTCCGCGCATCGGCTGCTGCGGAGCGTCCTAGAGCAACTCCACTCTGCTATCGCTGACCAAACCTCGCTGTTTTATAAGATCGCCTGTAGGCTACGCGCCTACAACTGCCCTCTGGATTCGCATAGTACTTTCGTAACTTGCTGGAGCCCATAGTTCGGTGTACGATTTTGCCGGTATCCTTTGGCATTGCTCAGTATGCGCGAGAGGACTGAACGATATTGCGAGTCCCTTACATCAAAATGCCTGAAGGCCTGCTCCCCTACGCAGCTACTTCGGCAGCAATCAGAATGCTTGAGGCCTCAGCGGCGGAACATCTGTCTACGGCTCGCATCGCAACTTCCTCCGCTGCGAACCGCTTTCTTGGACATATTCTGCGGCGTACAGCGCTGCCAGTTTGCTTTAGCACATTTTGGATATCGCCCGAGAGAACGAATCCGGCGGGACAAGGCTTCATTCGCCGCTATTGAAGCACTCGCGATCAACACGGATCTTGCCCTACTAGCAAAGCAGCTTAGCTCGCTCCTTGATCTGCGCAATGCTGTGCACCATGGCCGCTTTGCCCACATCCACAGAGCCTCGACGGCTACGAGACTACTGCGGCTCAATCTCCGTCGAAAGCCTTCGGTGATAGATGATCGGGATGTGGGCAGGGCGCATGATCTTCTAAAGCGGGTTAATTAGTACAAGCTAGATTGAAGTTGGCTGCGTTATCGTTTACAAAAAGGTCACCGGCATTAATATTGAAGATGTTGCCTTGCACGCATACAGGCGAAGGTGCAAATACAAACGGGTCGATAAGGCGTATGCCTGCCTTCACATGAGGTGCGGTGATAGTGTTATGCGTAGCAGTGATGGCGGGACCAGGATCGCTCGGATTCGGATCAGCTAGCAGGGCAATGCCTGTTGACCACCATGTGTTTGCTGTAAACGTTATACTATTATTGTAGACCAGTCCGCTATATGCCTCAATTGCTGGAATATCTCGGTTGCTGAGGTCTGTGACTGAGTTATTGCTGATCGCTCCATTTTTGTAATCACCCATTAAGATTACTAGAGGAACCTGATACGTTGAATCTTCCGCGAAGGTGTTGTTGTCTATTAGAGCATTCTCCTGAGAATCGAATGAGAGAAAGCTCTGATTGTGGAGAACGGTATAGTTATACAAGTTGTCGTCGTAGGCGTACCCCATGTTAACTTCTCCGTTGTGAAAGGTGTTCCCAACAACTGCGTCATCTGTGCTGGACTGGAAAATAAGAGACACATTGTTGAATATATTCTGGCTGTACGTGATTAGCGAAGAACCTTCAGTAGCGTAAATCCTAGCACCTAGCGTCAGCCCTTCTGCCCCAGGAGCGGCATATCCTGAAACAATGTTGTTGCGGAATATAACATTTGTTACTTTATCCATCTCGTTCGTGGCATTCCAGGAAACATCCCCAGCGCCGATTCCCCATGAGGAATTTTCTATAGTGATATCCCGTTTCGCGCCGCCTGCGAATGGCCCGTGACTGACAGAGCCTGTAATATGCACATCATTGATGTGCATACCGATGACGTTACCTGAAAGATAAACATCGTTGTAGGTATCCAATGTGACGTGTTCTATACCAAGGAGATGCGGTACGCGAAGAGCGGGAAGATGATTTCGATCGACCATACCGAAAAGGTTGGTGCCGTCGTCGTAGTAGTGTTTGCTGGTTGGATAAGCCAGGGTCAGCGTGCCTCCATTTCGTCCCACTATGGTGTTTAGTTCGGAAAAATGGCATGTTGCTGGCTCCCCGGATGGTGCCGAGCAATGATCAACTGTGTAGCTGAAGCTTCCACTAGAGAGCTCAATGTCGTCGCCGACCTGCGGTATAGGACTGGAAGGATCCGCAAGACTAACGGTAGTCGAACCTTTCATGACTTCTTGTATAGCTATGCTGGGTTCTGCGGGGTAGGGCGGGATCGGTTCCCC
Source organism: uncultured Acidobacteriaceae bacterium (assembly GCA_964247445.1). Taxonomy (GTDB): domain Bacteria; phylum Acidobacteriota; class Terriglobia; order Terriglobales; family Acidobacteriaceae; genus EB88. The sequence continues at coordinate 12,122 of CAXTUV010000034.1, forward strand.
AAAATCAAGCAGAGATGCGGTTCCGTCGTGATCAGGCGGCGTCCGTAGAATAGTTTGTGCGCCTTCTCCCTCCAAATCGATGTAGCCGGCTGCATTATCCGGTAGGTAGAGAGACGAGAAGGTTTCCCACCAAAAGCCATTTGTGGTGTGAGCGTGTACGCCGTACGAATCATGGAAGTAAGGCCGGAAAAGATTGTAAGTTCCGTGGGGAAATAGAATTTTTCCGCCGCCCTTAGCGAGTGCGTCAAGAATTGTTGCTTCTACTGCATCTGAATCATCATGAAATAGTGAAGCGCTAGTGGCAGATGCATTGGCAGGTGAAGAGAGGGTGATGACTCCGGCACTACTATCGATCGTGTATATTTGCGCAAAGAAATCCTCATTACGCGAAATATCCGGATTTCCAGCTGGCAACTGGGTTGGCCACCCCCCGCGCGATGTCGGGCGCTGACCTAGATCAGTTGCCGTGCTTATTGGAGCAGCTACGGATACAAGCTGATAGGGACCGCCATCCTCAGCGGCGAACCATAGAAAAGATGATATGGGACCATCGTCCTGTATAGCTCCGTGATCAGTTGTTTGCATTACATTACCAAAAGATTCGCTCGACAAGTCAGCTTGATTGTAGACGCACGTCTGAGGGCTTGGCGGCGCTATACCGTTTAGAGGATCGACACTGCTCACAACATAGCAGTATGTGTGCGATCCTACGTTACTGAAGGCAGGTGAGATGGTAGGTGCGTTTTGGATAGGGATGGCGAGGGGAGCAGGTCCAACACCCGTCAACCGAATCCACTGACCCGGCTTGAAATCATTCACAGGTATGGAACAGCTAATTTGGGCTGAGCCTGCTGTCACTGCACACTGGCCTGTTGCATCGCTACCGGAAGCACCATAGCCGGTGACATTAAATGTGGGCATGTTGTCGAAGGCAGCCGCATTCTGTGTTCCGGCAAAACCCGTCGCTGCCCAGAAGGGCAAAGAAGTCGGCATTGGTGCTGTAGGTG